>JBDSQP010000513.1:0-5133 GCA_039929755.1 Aeromicrobium sp.
GGTGTGGGCTTCTACGACCACATGCTGACGGCTTTGTCGCGCCACTCGCTGATCGACCTCAAGGTTGCGGCCGAGGGCGACCTCCACATCGACGCGCACCATACTGTCGAGGACACGGCGATCTGCATCGGCGAAGCAATTCGAGAAGCGCTGGGGGACAAGGTTGGCATCCGCCGCTACGGCGACGCCACGATCCCTCTGGATGAGGCGATTGCCCGCGCCGTCGTCGACGTCTCGGGACGTCCGTACTTCGTACACTCCGGCGAGCCCGAACGCCAGATCAACGCGATCATCGGCGGCCAATACACCGGCGCCCTGACCGGACACGTCTTTGAGTCCATCGCGCACCACGCCGGCATCACGTTGCACGTCAAACTGCTCGAAGGTCGCGACCCTCACCACATCGCCGAAGCCCAGTTCAAGGCCGTCGCGCGCGCACTTCGCGACGCAATCGCGATCGACCCGCGCGAATCAGGCATCCCAAGCACCAAAGGTGCATTGTGAGTAGCCGGTGGCGCTGAAACGCGTCGCGGTCCTCGACTACGGTTCGGGGAACCTTCGCTCCGTCGTGCGCGCGGTCGAACGTGCGGGAGCCGAAGTCACGTTGACCTCGGACCCAAAGGTTGCGGAAGCTGCCGATGGCCTTGTTGTCCCCGGAGTCGGCGCATTCGCCGAGTGCATGCGGGGCCTCAAGGCGATCGGCGGCGATCACATCATTGACCGGCGGCTCTCGGGTTCGCGACCGGTGCTCGGTATCTGTGTCGGTATGCAGATCCTTTTTGCCGAGGGCATCGAGCACGGCGTGGACACTGAGGGTTGTGGCGAATGGCCAGGCGTCGTCGAGGCTTTACAGGCGCCGATCGTTCCTCACATGGGCTGGAACACCGTCGAAGCGGGCGAGGGATCGCGCATGTTAGCCGGAATCGAGGACCAGCGTTTCTACTTCGTCCATTCCTATGGCGTCAGGAAATGGACCCTCGAAGCAGAGCGGCCGTTTCCGATCCCCACTGTGACGTGGACCGACTACGAAGGTGATCGATTCGTGGCTGCTGCAGAAAACGGTCCGCTGTGGGCAACTCAATTCCACCCGGAGAAGTCCGGCGACGCAGGTGCGCAACTGCTGCGCAATTGGCTCACCGTGCTCTAGAGCGCGGTGAGCCTCGCTAGAGCGCGGCGAGTATGTGAGCGGCCAACTCCTCGGGTTTGCTGAATTGCGGCCAGTGGCCGGTGGGGAACTCGATGATCTCGACGTCATGGATGCGGGGGACTTCGGCGAAGAATGGGACGCCGGCCTCGATCGCCCCGTCGATCTCTTCGCGCGAAAAGGTCGTCGAGATCATGGTGATCGGGACGTCGAAGCGAGCGGGATTGCTGACCGAAAGTGGATCGTTGGCCACACCCCAGGGCTCCGGAACAGCCTGTGCGCGGAAATCAGCGAGCATCTCATCAGTGAGGTCGCGCAGATCGGCGTCTCCATTTTCGCGAAATAAGTCCCAGGGCGGTAGCGGAATCTCCACGCCGTCCCCTGGCAGCGAGGTGTTGACCGCCGCACCATCAGGCATTGGTCCGCTGTCGACATAGATCACCCGACTGATGCGATCGGGCCGCTGATCAGTGGCGCCGTAGACGACGTTGCCTCCGCCGCTGTGCCCGACCAGGACGATGTCGCCCACAGTCTGATCGATGACCTCGACCAATGCCGAGATCGTCGACGCCATGCCGATCGCTCGGCGATCGGTCTCGACGGAGTCGAGCCCCGGACGGGTGATGGCATTGACATTGTGGCCGGCGGCTTCGAGCACGGGGGAGACCTTGTCCCATGACGATGCGCCGAGCCAGAAACCGGGAACGAGGATGATGTTCATGCTGCGAGGCTAGCCGCCGGCACCGACAAGTACGATCGTCGTCGTGACTTTAGAACTCCTCCCCGCCGTTGACGTCGCCGATGGACAGGCCGTGCGCCTCGTTCAGGGTGAACTCGGAAGTGAAACCTCATACGGCTCACCACTCGACGCGGCCTTGTTGTTCCAGAACGATGGCGCGGAGTGGATCCACCTCGTGGACCTCGACGCCGCGTTCGGCAAGGGCTCCAATAGGGAATTGCTCGCCGAAGTCGTCGGTCGACTCGACGTCAAGGTCGAGCTTTCTGGTGGCATCCGAGACGACGCTTCGCTCGAAGCCGCCTTGGCGACGGGTTGCCGGCGAGTCAACCTCGGCACGGCCGCGCTCGAGAATCCCGAGTGGTGCGCCAAAGTCGTGAGCGAATATGGCGACAAGATCGCCGTCGGCCTTGATGTTCGCGGTCGAACGCTTGCCGCACGCGGCTGGACCGAAGAAGGCGGCGACTTGTTCGAGGTGCTCGAGCGCCTGGAACGCGACGGTTGCGCTCGCTATGTCGTCACCGACGTCACGAAAGATGGCACGCTCCAGGGTCCGAATCTCGGCCTCCTGCGTCAGGTATGCGAGCAGACAGACAAGCCGGTTGTCGCCTCCGGCGGCGTTTCGAGCCTTGACGATCTGCGCGCAATCGCGTCCCTGACATCGATCGGCGTCGAAGGTGCCATCGTGGGCAAGGCTCTCTATGCCGGTGCGTTCACCATGCCCGAGGCACTGGCAGCCGTCCGCTGAGTCAGCAACCGTCGGGCATCAAGTAGGGCTTGAATCCCTTCGAGACCTCCATGTATGTCACGGTTGCCGTGTCCTTGATCATGCCCGGATCGTCATTGCCGAAGTAGATTCCCAGCCAATAGTCACCGTCGGTGACATAGATGGCGGATCCACCCTCACGGCCGACGGTGATCTTCTCGGCGTACGCCTTCTTCGCCTCGGCGTATGTGCTGTCCAGGCCTATGCCCTTGTCGGTCTTCGTCGTGTTGTCGATGATCGACATGCTGGCGATGGTCTTGCCGTCCATCACGAGCTTTCCGAACTTTTCGGCGTACTCCTTCTTCCACTGCAGGGGTGGATCGATCTCGCAGCCTTGAGGCACAAAGGGGTCGAAGTAGCCGGTTGCGTTCGCTTCGTCGGCGGTCATTCCCGCCTTCACCTTTCCGATGCGGCCCGGTGCCACGTCGAGGACATCCTTTGCGGGCTCGGTCGTCGACGCGGACGGGGTCGGGGTTGGGCTGGCTTTCGGTTCGGCCTTGCCGCTCCCACCACACGCGGTCAACGCGGCGAGAAGTGCCGCCGTCACCAAGATACGAATCTTCATGTTCGACCTCCTTGTGCATGATTGTCGTGGCACTGGCTCCGACCGGACAATAGTTCAAATTACCCATATCGAGACCCGTGGAGCGTCTAGAGCGTTTAGTCTCTGGTCACGCTCGGTGACTAGTCACGCTCAGCGCACTAGTCGCGCTCAGCGCACTAGTCACAAAGTGCCATTGCTGCTCAACCGCGGCACCGCGTAGCGTCCCAAGCGGGAGGGTCATTCCCACCCGAGCAGAACCTCATGCGCAGTGTCGGATCGGCGAAGGGGAACAACTTGAGCCAGACAGTGGCTGTTCTTGGTGGCGGTATCTCGGGATTGACGGCAGCGCATGAGCTTGCCGAACGCGGATTCGATGTCACGGTCTATGAGAGTCGACAATGGGGTGGCAAGGCACGCAGCATCGAGGTGCCCAACAGTGCACAGGGCGGACGTCTGCCGCTGCCGGGTGAACATGGTTTCCGGATATTTTTCGGCTTCTATGAGAACAATCCCGACACATTCCGAAGGATCCCCTTCGCAGGCAACGCGAACGGCGTTTTCGACAACCTCGTCGGCGTCCCGCAGTTGTCCTTCTCCCGCGCGGGGAAGCGTGACATCGTGCTTCCAGTCAAGGTGGCTGATCCTCGTGCCTACACGCCCACTCTGATCCACGAGACCGTCCTCGCCGCTTTGCTCCAGCTCAACCTTCCGCCGGACGCTGCCGCCTGTTTCGCGAACCGCATCGTCGTGTTCTTCTCAAGTTGTGATGCCCGGCGACACTCCGACTGGGACACGATGCCGTGGACGACATTCATCCGCACCGCCAAATGGCCGGGCGACTACAGCGACATCCTTTCCGAAGCCTGGGCTCACATGCTTCAGGCGTCGCTTGCGCCAGCCACCACCACTGACTTCGTAGGCACGATTCTCGAATGGATCATCTATAACCTGATCGGGCTCAACTCAACGGCTCCGCCTGACCGGGTCCTGGGTGGCCCGACGAATGAGATGCTCATCAAGCCGTGGGTGAAACATCTGGGCACGCTCGGTGCGAAAATGCAGCTCGGCTACTCGGTGACAGGCCTCGAACTGGCCGGCGGTCGGATCAGTGGCGCACAGGTCGTCGGTCCCAAAGGCCCGAGCCGGATTCAGTCCGATTGGTATGTCTGCGCCTTGCCGGTCGAGCGAGCGCGTCAACTGTGGAGCAATGCCATCCTGGCCGCTGCGCCAGAACTCAAGGGAACCCTTGCTCTGAAGACCGCCTGGATGAACGGAATCCAGCTGTATCTCAAGCGTCGGGCTCCGGTGATCCGCGGCCACATCGCCTGCCTGAACTCGCCGTGGATGGTGTCTGGAGTCGCGCAGGCGCAGTTCTGGCCGACGAACTTCGCGCAGACATACGGCGACGGCCAGGCCCAGGACTGTCTCTCGACCGTCATCAGCGATTGGAACACGCCCGGCCTCCTGTATGGAAAGCCTGCGTGCGAGTGCACCGACCAGGAGATCGTCGACGAGATCTGGGCCCAGTTCAAACAGCATCTCAATGATCCCAGTGACACGCCGCTGACAGACGACCTGTTGCTGTCCTACCATGTCGATCCCGGCCTTGCGCGGGTCCAGGGCAGGCTGACCAGTGAGGATCCCCTCGTTCTTCCCAGCCTCGGCAGTTGGGCAAATCGACCCGAGGTCGGAACGAAGATTCCCAACCTGGTTCTTGCTGGCGACTATGTACGCGGCGATTGGCAGATGGCAAACATGGAGGCCGCGAACGTCAGCGGACGGACCGCGGCGAAAACCGTGATCTCCCGCTCGGGCGCGAACACGCCGCCCGTGACGATCCACCCCAGATACCGACCGCCGGAGTGGCAGGTTCTCAAGTCCCTGGACGCCACACGCCTTGCGCTCCACCAACCCAATCTTTTCGACCTGGACATGACGTTCGA
>JBDSQP010000514.1:0-3098 GCA_039929755.1 Aeromicrobium sp.
CAACGTGGGACGGGCGGCGATTCGAGCCGTCGACGCACATCCGGGACTCGAGCTCGTGACCCCGTCGCTCTACGGGATGTATGACCCCGAGTCGGCTCCGCCGGAGTACCGCGATCCGGTGCTGGCCGCGATCGCTGAAGGCGGTGGCTCGCTCTTCGTCTCAGGCATCGACCCGGGCTGGGGCAACGACATCCTGCCCGTCCTGATCAGCGGGCTTGCCTCGACGATCGACCAGGTGCGATGCCAGGAGATCTTCGACTACACGACGTACGACCAGCCCGACTCGGTGAGATATCTCGTTGGGATGGGCACGTTCGAAAAGGGCACCCAGGGCGCGCTGCGCTTCGAGGTGAAGGGCATCGTCGACGGCGAGCCGCGCATCGAAGTCAACATCGAGGCGACCGACGAAGGCGGCAACCGAGCCGCCGGCGGAAATGCCACTGCCGTGGGCAGACTAGTCAACTCGATCCCGTGGCTGAGGTCGGCTGAACCCGGCCTCTACGACGCACTCCAGGTTCCACCGAGCCCAGGGGTAGGCAAACTCTCAAGGATGGCGAAAGCATGATCATCGACGTACCCAAGGGCAAAGACCCGATCAACTACGTATGGGGCGAGATCGTGCCTGGGATCGGCGGCGCCGCAGCAACACTGGCGCTGAAGGTCTACTCCGACTCAACTCTGGGTCTTCGCGAGTTCGAGGCAGCACGCCTTCGGATCGCCCAGATCAACGGCTGCCTGTTCTGCCAGGACTGGCGCACCGAACGCGATGGCGGAAAGGTCGAGGACACCTTTGACCAGGCAGTCCAGGAGTGGCGCACAACGGACGCGTTCGACGAACGTACGCGGTTGGCAGCTGAGTACGCCGAGCTCTACGCATCAGACCACCACAGCATCGACGATGACTTCTGGAAGCGGATGCTCGCCGAGTACGACCAGCGCGAGATCGTCGAGCTCAGCATGTGCCTCGGCTCCTGGCTCGCGTTCGGGCGCCTCAACCGCGTGCTCGGTCTCGACACCGCCTGCGTTCTGCCCTCCCACCTATGACACGCCCCGACAAGGAAGCACGGCGCGTTGCCGTGTGGTCCACCGGCACACTCGGCCGGCACGCGATTGCCGGCATCGACCGCAACCCCGACCTCGAACTCGTGGGCGTATGGGTCAGCGACCCCGCCAAGGACGGCCGCGACGCCGGTGACCTTGCCGGTCTCGGGCGAGACCTGGGCGTCATCGCCAGCACCGATCGAGACGCTGTGCTCGCCACGAAGCCCGACTGCATCGTGCATTGCGCCATGACTGACGACCGAGTGCTCGAGGCATACGAAGACCTTGTCGGCTTCCTCGAGGCGGGCATCAATGTCGTGAGCAGCGGACCAGTCATCCTGCTCTACCCCAACCCCGCACTCCCCGAAGTGTTCTGGCAGCGGATCGAAGATGCGGGTCGCCGTGGCGGCGCAAGCCTGCACGTCAACGGGATCGATCCCGGCTGGGCCAACGACATCCTGCCGCTGCAATTCCTATCGCTGAGCCAGCGCATCGACCAGGTACGAATCATGGAGATCGCGGACTATTCAACATACGACCAGGCCGTGTCGATGGGAGACATCTTTGGTTTCGGCAAACCCATCGAGGCTGCTCCGCTCTGGAAGCCCGGCATCCTCTCTATGGCGTGGGGTCCGGTGGTGCGTCAACTGGCGGCCGGTCTCGGAGTAACGCTCGATGAGCCGCTCGTCGAGACTGTCGATCGCCGGCCCGCGGAGAGTGCCCTCTCGACAGTGTGTGTCGACATTAAGGCAGGAACGATGGCGGCCGTCCGGTTCGAGGTGATCGGCATGGTCGACGGCGAGCCCCGCATCGTGCTGGAACACGTCACGCGCACGCATCCCGATCAGGTACCGGAGTGGCCCAAGCCGAAGGAGGGCGACGGTTGCTATCGCCTCGAGATCAAAGGCGAACCCATGATGAATGTCGAGTTCACCCACCACGGCGAGCACGGAGACCATAACGTCAGCGGCATGATCATCACAGCTCAGAGGCTCGTCAACGCGGTGCCGGCGGTCGTTGCCGCAGAGCCCGGCCTAGTCACGGCGCTCGACCTGCCGCTCGTCACCGGTCGCGGATTGGTGAGCCGCTCATGACCGGCAATCAGTTCGCCGGACGCAGCATCCTGGTGACAGGAGCGTCCTCGGGACTCGGCGCAGCATCGATACGTCGGTTCGCTGCCGATGGCGGTTTCGTGTACGCCGCCTCCCGGGACCAGGCGAAGCTCGACGAGGTCGCCGCATCCTGCGCTGATCTGCCTGGCGAGGTCAGGACCGGTCACCTCGACGTCAGCTCCGCAGCCGACTGTCGCGCGGCGGTCTCCGCCACTGTCGAGGCATACGGTCGCCTCGACGTGCTGGTCAACAACGCAGGTCGACACGACTTCCGGGTGACCACCGAGGTCACCGAGAAACTCTGGGACGCAGACATTGCCGTGAACCTCAGCGGCGCGTTCTACATGTGCCAGTCCGCGATCCCGCACCTGCTTGAGACCGAAGGCAACATCGTCAATGTCGCCTCGTTGGCCGGTGTGTTGGGTGAGCCGTACTCGGCCGCGTATACAGCCGCCAAGCACGGCATCGTGGGACTCACCAAGGCGTTGGCCGTGGAGTACCTCAATACGTCACTTCGGGTGAATTGCGTGTGCCCGGGCGGCATGGATACCCCACAGGTGCACACCATCAACATTCCTGACGGCGCAGACTTTGACCTGATCATGCGAGTGGCTGCGAAGCGCGGGTTCATGAGCGCCGACAGCGTCGCCGCCGTCATCGCCTTCCTGGCATCGGACGATGCGTCCTCGATCCACGGCAGCATCCAGACGGTCGATCTGGGCCATTCGGCCGGCTAACCTCCGCGCGCAAATCAGTGCGTAACTGTGTAGTCGAGCACGACTTGCCCCGAGCTGAGAGCGTCTGCCGAGTCCAAGGTCATCGCGACCACCTCGTCGACGCCGAAAAGCATCGGCCCTCTTCCGGCGACGACCGGGTGGAGCGTGAAGTGGAAACGGTCGATCAGGCCAGCCTTCCGAAGCTCACCGGCGAGCGCGGGACTCGCAC
>JBDSQP010000515.1:0-5049 GCA_039929755.1 Aeromicrobium sp.
GACGAAGTGCTCGAGCTGCTGCACCTCGGCGGTCGCTCGCTGCCGCACGCAGTGCTCATGATGATCCCCGAGGCGTGGGAGAACCACGCCGAGATGGACCCGGCACGCAAGGCGTTCTATGAGTTCCACTCCAGCTTCATGGAGCCGTGGGACGGGCCGGCGTGCGTCACCTTCACCGATGGCACCGTCATCGGTGCTGTCCTCGACCGCAACGGCCTGCGCCCGGGACGCTATTGGGTCACCAATGACGGACTGGTTGTGCTTGCCTCTGAGGCCGGCGTTCTCGACATCGACCAGTCGACGATCACGCGCAAGGGTCGACTCGAGCCGGGCAAGATGTTCCTGATCGACCTGGGTGAGCACCGCATCATCGAGGACCACGAGATCAAGAGTGAGCTCGCCTCGGCGCACCCGTACGACGAATGGCTCTACTCGGGCTTGATCCGGTTCGAAGACCTGCCCGACCTCGAGCACATCGTGCATACGCATGCCTCGGTGACCCGCCGTCAGCAGGTCTTCGGCTACACCGAAGAAGAGCTGCGCATCCTCGTCACACCCATGGCCAAGACCGGACTCGAACCGATCGGCTCTATGGGCACAGACACGCCGATCGCCGCGATCTCGGACCGTCCGCGCCTGTTGTTCGACTACTTCACGCAGTTGTTCGCCCAGGTCACCAACCCGCCGCTCGACGCGATCCGCGAAGAACTCGTGACATCGCTCGCGGGTACGATCGGCCCCGAACGCAACCTGCTCGAGCCGAGCGCCGCGTCGTGTCGGATGCTGCAGTTGCCGTTTCCGGTGATTGACAACGACGAACTCGCCAAGATCCGTCACATGAACCGGGACGGGGACCTGCCTGGCTTCGCGGTGCACATCGTCCGCGGGCTGTATGACGTCCACGGCGGGGGAGACGCGCTCGAGTCGAAGCTCACCGAGATCTGCGAAGAAGTCTCGAAAGCCATCGCCGAAGGCGCTCGCATCATCGTGCTCTCGGACCGGCACTCCGACTCTGAGCTGGCACCGATCCCGTCGCTCCTGCTCACCGGCGCGGTCCACCACCACCTAGTTCGCGAAAAGGAGCGTACGCAGGTCGGCCTCATTGTCGAGACCGGCGACGTGCGCGAGGTCCACCACGTCGCTCTGCTCATCGGCTACGGCGCGACGGCGGTCAACCCGTATCTCGCCATGGAAAGCGCCGAGGATCTGGCCCGTGCCAAGGTCCTCATCACCGACGTCAAGCCCGAGCAAGCCGTTCGCAACCTCGTCTACTCCCTCGGCAAGGGCGTTCTCAAGGTCATGAGCAAGATGGGCGTTTCGACCGTCGCGTCCTACACCGGCGCGCAGATCTTCGAAGCAGTCGGACTTTCGCATGAGGTCGTCGACCGTTACTTCACGGGTACGTCGTCCAAGCTCGGCGGCATTTCGCTCGACATGATCGCCGAAGAAGTCCGTATGCGGCACGTGCGGGCATACCCGACCAAGGGCATCTCGGCCTCACAGCGCCACCTTGAAGCCGGTGGCGAATACCAGTGGCGACGAGACGGTGCGCATCACCTTTTCGACCCCGAAACGGTGTTCCGTCTCCAGCATTCGACCCGCACCGGTCGCTACGACATCTTCAAGCAGTACACAAAGCGCGTCGACGACCAGTCCGAACGCCTCATGACATTGCGGGGACTCTTCGAGTTCTCTGCGACTGCGCGTGAGCCGATCGACATCAGTGAAGTCGAACCCGTGAGCGAGATCGTCAAGCGCTTCTCGACCGGCGCCATGTCATACGGTTCCATCAGTCAGGAAGCCCACGAAACCCTCGCCGTTGCGATGAACCGGTTGGGTGCCAAGTCCAACACCGGTGAAGGTGGCGAAGACGCCGATCGCCTTTACGACGCCACGCGTCGTTCATCGATCAAGCAGGTCGCGTCCGGACGATTCGGTGTGACTAGTGAGTACCTCACAAACGCTGACGACATTCAGATCAAGATGGCGCAGGGCGCAAAGCCCGGCGAGGGCGGTCAACTGCCCGGACCAAAGGTCTACCCGTGGGTGGCGAAGACGCGTCATTCGACGCCCGGCGTCGGCCTGATTTCGCCTCCGCCGCACCACGACATCTATTCGATCGAGGATCTCAAGCAACTGATCCACGACCTCAAGAATGCGAACCCGGCTGCACGCGTGCACGTCAAGCTTGTGTCTGAGGTCGGCGTGGGCACGGTCGCTGCCGGTGTCTCCAAGGCGCACGCCGATGTCGTCCTGATCTCAGGTCACGACGGCGGCACCGGAGCCTCGCCGCTGACTTCGCTCAAGCACGCCGGCGGTCCCTGGGAGCTTGGCCTCGCCGAGACCCAGCAGACCCTGCTGATCAATGGGTTGCGTGACCGCATCGTCGTGCAATGCGACGGGCAGCTCAAGACCGGTCGCGATGTCATCATTGCCGCTCTGCTCGGCGCCGAAGAATTCGGTTTCGCGACCGCCCCTCTCGTTGTCAGTGGCTGCATCATGATGCGCGTCTGTCACCTCGACACGTGTCCCGTCGGTGTTGCCACACAGAACAAGGAACTGCGCGCCAAGTACTCGGGCAAGCCCGAATTCGTGATCAACTTCTTCGAATACATCGCCGAGGAAGTCCGCGAACATCTCGCACAGCTCGGTTTCCGTACTCTCGCCGACGCAGTCGGCCACGCCGAAGTCATCGACATCCGCAAGGCGGTCGACCATTGGAAGGCCGACGGACTCGACTTGTCGCCGATCCTTTTCGTGCCCGAACTCCCCGAAGGCACGCCGATGCTCAACACCACCGGTCAAGACCACGGACTCGACAAGGCTCTTGACAACGAACTCATCGCACTGAGCGCAGATGCGCTGGAACGCGGCGAGCCCGTCCGCGCCCAGGTCGCCATCCGCAACGTCAACCGCACCGTTGGCACGATGCTGGGTCACGAAGTGACCAAGCGCTACCGCGGCGAGGGCCTACCCGAAAACACGATCGACATCACCTTCACGGGTGCGGCCGGACAGTCGTTCGGCGCCTTCGTGCCCAAGGGCGTGACATTGCGCCTTGAGGGCGATGGCAATGACTATGTCGGCAAGGGCCTATCCGGAGGTCGCATCGTGGTCCGTCCGCCGCGAGAGTCCACCTTCACTGCCGAAGCTCAGATCATTGCCGGAAACGTCATTGCGTATGGCGCCACCAGTGGCGAAATCTTCCTGCGTGGCAAGGCCGGCGAACGCTTCTGTGTGCGCAACTCCGGTGCCTCGGCCGTCGTCGAAGGTGTCGGCGACCACGCGCTCGAGTACATGACCGGCGGCAGGGCAGTCATCCTCGGCGAGACCGGTCGCAACATCGCGGCCGGTATGAGCGGTGGCGTCGCCTACGTGCTCAACCTGAACGAGGCGCTCGTCAACCCCGAAATGGTAGAACTGAAGCCGGTCGAGGGAGATGCAGGCGAAGAATTGCGCATACTCGTCCAGAAGCACTTTGAGGAGACGGGTTCGGCTGTTGCCGAGCAGCTCCTCACGGACTGGACGGCCTCGGTCGCCCGGTTCACCGAGATCATGCCGGTCAACTACCGCAAGGTCCTCGAGGCACGTGCCGACGCTGAAGCAGCGGGACTGTCAGACGAAGCAACCACTGCGGCAATGATGGAGGTGGCCGCTCGTGGCTGATCCCAGAGGATTCATGAAGACCCCGCGTCAGGTGGCGACACGTCGCCCGGTCGACGAGCGCATCCACGACTGGAACGAGGTCTACCCGGGCGGTATCGGCAAGGCCTTGCTTCCGATCATCACCGAGCAAGCCGGGCGCTGCATGGATTGCGGTATCCCGTTCTGCCACAACGGCTGCCCGCTCGGCAATCTCATTCCCGAGTGGAATGACCTTGTCTGGCGAGACGACTGGGACGATGCCAACGACCGACTTCACGCGACCAATAACTTCCCCGAGTTCACCGGTCGCCTGTGCCCGGCTCCTTGCGAGACTGCCTGCGTTGTTGCGATCAATCGTGACGCCGTAACGATCAAGAACGTCGAGGTTTCGATCATCGACAAGGCATGGGACCGCAACAACGTGCGTCCCGAGCCGCCCGAATGGTTGACCGGCAAGACTGTCGCCGTCGTCGGTTCCGGCCCGGCCGGACTCGCTGTCGCACAACAGTTGACGCGCGCCGGACATACGGTCGCGGTCTATGAACGTGATGACAAGCCGGGCGGCCTGCTGCGATACGGCATACCCGAATTCAAGATGGAAAAGATCCACGTCGACCGGCGGATTGATCAGATGGAGCGCGAGGGAACGGTGTTCCGCAGCGGCGTTCAAGTCGGCGACACGTTGACGGGTTCGCAGCTCCGCGACCGTTTCGACGCTGTCGTCCTGGCGATCGGCGCGACTGTTCCCCGTGACCTTCCTGCTCCTGGGCGTGAATTCACCGGCATCCACCAGGCGATGGAGTTTTTGCCGCAGGCAAACCGTGTCGCACTCGGCGCTGAAGTCATTGACCAGATCCTTGCCACAGACAAGGACGTCGTCATCATCGGGGGCGGCGACACTGGTGCAGACTGCTTGGGCACGTCGATCCGTCAGGGAGCCCGTTCGATCACCAAACTCGAGATAATGGAGCGCCCCGAGGACGAACGTCCGGACTCGCAGCCGTGGCCGACTTACCCGATGACCTACCGGGTGTCTTCGGCACACGAAGAGGCCGGGGATCGTGTCTACGCGGTGTCGACCAAGGAGTTCCTTGGCGATGACAACGGGCGCGTCCGTGCCCTGCATCTGGTCGAGGTCGAGATGAAGGACGGCCGCTTCGAGGAAGTCGCCGGCTCGGATCGCGAAATCCCCGCGCAGCTCGTCCTGTTTGCGATGGGTTTCACCGGTCCACAGACCGAGGGCTTGGTCGAACAACTGGGCGTTGACCTCGACGAACGCGGCAACGTCTCGCGAGACAAAAGCTACATGTCGAGCGTCGACGGCGTGTTCGTCGCCGGCGATGCCGGACGCGGCCAATCACTGATCGTCTGGGCCATTGCCGAGGGTCGGGCGGCCGCCGCCGG
>JBDSQP010000516.1:0-2769 GCA_039929755.1 Aeromicrobium sp.
GAGGTGCTGGAGTCGATGTGCGAGGTCCAGGTGGAGTCGGGTTGCCAGGCCGTGGGGGGCAACGGCAAGGATGATTTCGTCGATGGGTTCGCTGTTGAGTGTTTCTTCGATCGCATCCATTGGGTCGTGGCGCACTGAAACCGATCCGAAAACTCTCCCGCCGGTGGCGAGTTCGAGTTCGGGGAGTGCGCTGAGGAGGACCTGCTCGGCTTCCAACGCCTTGTCGTGTCGCTCTGGATGGAGCAGGTGAAGTTCGGCCTGCGCTGGATTGGGCACGACGACACGGAATTGGACTGTTCCGAGATCGGCTCGACGCTTCATCGCCGAAACCAGGTTCGATGGCGGTTCGGGGTGATCGGTCACGACAAGGATGCGAGTGATTCGATGCGGTTGCATGGCGTGTACTACTTTCTCCGGCTCATCGGACCAGGTCCGACTGGGGTGGAACTACATGGCGTGCTGGTGAACGGTCTCGGTGCGGTCGGTTTGGGTCTTCGTGAGGTAGATGACTACGGCGAGGATGGTGGCGAGGAAGATGACGCTCGTACCGAGGGTGCCCAATCCGAGTCCACCGTCTTTGTGGGGTGATCCGAGATAGTCGCCGATGTTGGCACCGAGCGGGCGCGTGAGGATGTACGCGACCCAGAAGGACAGCACCGGACCGGCTCCCATTTTCCAGGCCGCGAGGACGGCGAGGATGAGGCCGAGGGGGAGCAAGACTGCGATGCCAGGAGCCCAACCTGTCAGTTCGAGGGTCCAGTCTCCGGCAGCGGTGCCGAGTGCGAACGTGACCAGAACAGTGAGCCAGTAGAACGCCTCGCGGGGCGTCGTGACGATCGTGTGAATCGAGAGGGTCCGCTCTCGGTAGTACCAGATTCCGAAAACAGCGGCCAGGAGCACCGAGAACACCGTTGTGCTGACTGCAAGGGGAACGCCTCGAGCGTCGGTCAGGTTGTCGGTGAGCAATGTTCCGACGACACTGATCAGCACCACGGCAAGCCAATAGATTCCTGGTACGTATCGGTTGCTGCGGAACTGCAGGACAAGAACGGCGGTGAGGGCCGCAGAGAAGGCGACTGTGGTGTTGGTGAGGCCAAATCCCAGGGTTTCGTTGATGTAGTCGGCGAAGCTCTCGCCGACGGTGGTGCACAGAATCTTGATGATCCAGAAGTACACCGTTACTTCGGGCACTTTGTTCCACATCTGGTGGCGAACGGCGGTCAGGTCGGCAGAATTCGTCATGCCTACGAGTTTCGACGAAGTGACCTGATCGCAACCTGAACGGCTTGTGTCGACCGGGCGACTGTGCCGTGGTGAGTCAGTGACCATCCGAACAGGGACCATCCGAACAAGGCAGTCGAACGAGAAAAGTGGTCGGACCACGATGGTCGAGGAGTTCCACCTCGCCGCCGAGATCGCGTGCTGTTTCGCGGGCAAGCCACAGTCCGAGGCCGCCGGCAATGCTGGCATCACGGCCGCTGACCCATGCGTCGAACACGTAAGGGGCGAGTTCGGGCGAGATTGGTGGCCCGGTGTTGGAGATTGCGATGGTCAGTGTGTCTGAATCTGCCGTATCGAGATTGACGTCGATGGTCACTTGCCCGCCTGCGGGCGTGTGGCGGATGGCGTTGTCGACGATCGGGTCCAGAATCTCGGCGAGTTCGGTGCAGGACGCTGTTGGTGATACTCGGACATCGACGCGGTTGGCCAGGTCGACGTCTGCCAATGATGCTTGACGGTGCCAACGGCTGGAGGCGTCGGATATTGCCCTGAGCACTGGACCGGCCGGGACATCATGGGATCGGCTGCGCGCGAGCATCCGGTCGACGATCGAGGTGAGTTGGTCGGCGTCTTGGACGACTCGTTCCAGTGCCGCGGTCAACTGGGCCGGGTCCGTCTCTCGCAATGCGAGCTCAGCCTCTGCGCGCAGCGTGGCAACCGGGGTTCTCAGGCGATGACCTGCATCGGCGGCGAACGCGAGTTCCGAGGTGTGGCTGCGGTGAAGGCGAGTGAGCATGCGATTGAGTGCCTCGACCAGCCGAGCGAGCTCAACGTCACCTTCGGGCACCGGTATGCCTGAACCGAGATCCCTGGGCCCGACGGACTCGGCACTCTCGGCAATTCTGGTGACGCTGCGGAGGGCACGTCCGGTGAGGAACCACGAGAGTGCTGCAATCGCCAGAACAACTGCGACGAGGCCGACAATCAGCACGTCAAGCAGGTCGGAACTGGCCGAGTTGAATCCTTCGGTGTCAGCGGCGACAAGGAGGGTGCCCGTCCCGGTGGGCGAATCTCCGCGTTGAGTCAACGTGAGAGGAACGGCGAGGACCGCGAGATCGATGTCCGGATGTTGCAGGGCAATTCGGGACTCAGCACGTCCCGACAATTCCCGAATCGCCGTGACGCTGATCAGCGGTCGAACGCCCGCCAGTGCAGGACTGCTGGAACGGATCTTGCCATCGGGTCCGAGCACCTGAACGAGGTCGGTCTTGGGGCTTCCTGCGTCCTGACGGATGGAGCCGTCCGCGGCGATCTCGTCGCGCGCAAGTTCGAGGCGGCTCTGCAGGGCTGCGTGCACTGCCTGATCTGCAGCGTCGTGAACCCGCCAGCTGGCAGTCAGCCCAAATAGGGTTGCGAAGACGATTCCAACAATCACGCCTCCAAGCACGAGGCGGCCACGCAACGAAGAGGGCGTGGGGTTCACGAAAGGATCGCCAATCGGTAGCCCACACCGCGCACTGTCTCGATGACGCCGGGGCAACCCGCGTC
>JBDSQP010000517.1:0-2792 GCA_039929755.1 Aeromicrobium sp.
CTCGGCATCTACAACCCGGCGTCCCGCTCCCGCACGACCCAGGTTGCTGACGCCCAGGCCATCCTGCTCGAGAACCGCTCCCCCGACACCGTAGTCATAATCGGCCGCGACGTCGGCCGCGACGGCGAATCCCTCGAGGTCACGACCCTCGCCAAACTCGACGCCTCGGCCATCGACATGAAGTGTCTGTTGATCATCGGCGCCTCCGGCACCAAGGTGACGTCAGCCGGCTCGACGTGGACGCCTCGCTCAACCGACTAACGGGCTCCAGCTCTTGAGCACCACATCGGCACGATCCCGATAGCGCTGGACAAGCTCGGTGTTCGGCTCATCGACTGAGAGAACCCATTCGTGGGCTTCGTCCGCAGTCTTGCCGAACTCAACGTGACGCTGCACCAATCGCTGACGTCGCAACTCATCTTCAGGTTCACAGAACCAGACCTCTGCGAGCTGCGACCCGATATCGGCCCACCCATCCGCGTCGTGGAGCAGGTAGTTGCCTTCGGTGATCACGAGTCGGACCGATGGTGCGACCGGGATGGCCCCGGCGATCGCCTGCTCGATGATCCGATCGAAGGCAGGCGCGTAGATCGTCGGTTCGAGGTCATTGCGAAGGCGAGCGAGGAGTGCCGCGTATCCGACGACGTCGAATGTCTCCGGTGCGCCCTTGCGATCGCTGATTCCGAGCCGTTCCAGTTCAACGTCGGCAAGATGGAACCCGTCCATCGGAACGATGGCAATCGAGTCGGCGGTCGCGAGCCCGCCGTCGACCATCGCGTGTGCAAGCGTCGCTGCCAGGGTGCTCTTGCCTGCACCGGGCGCGCCGGCGATGCCCAGGATTTTTCGCTCTCCAGAACTCATCAACCTCGCTGCGCGGGCAGCAAGCACCGCGACATTGTTCCCTGACACCGACACGCACCGGATCGTACCCGCTCACGGATACACCTCAAACCCTGTGCTGATCTCCTGTTTGAGGCGTAACTTGAAATTTGGCGACAGCCGTCGCCCACGAAAACGGAGATGATGAATATGCCCGAATTCATGGATGTCCACCACGGTATGAACGGCATCAGCGCCGATGATCTATCGGCGGCCCACGCGGCCGACCTTGCCATTCAGGCCGAAGAAGGCGTCAACTTCAAGCAAGCCTGGGCTGACCCGGACAGCGGCCATATCTACTGCCTTTCCGAGGCCCCGTCGGCCGAAGCGGTTCAGCGCATCCACGAGAGGGCCGGCCATCCTGCCGACGAGATCCATCCCGTCCCGCTGAGCGTCTAACACCGAATATCCAGGCAAGGCCCGCGGAGCACCTTCTCCGCGAGCCATCTGGCATGCCCTTTCACGAACAAAGGACCAACGCATGACCGATGTCAGCGTCACTCATGTCGGCGGACCGACTGCGTTGATCGAATTCGGCGGCTGGCGCATCCTGACTGACCCGACGTTCGACCCACCGGGCAAACGCTATTTTTTTGGCTGGGGAACGATGTCGAAGAAACTCACCGGACCCTCGATCGGGGCCGAAGACGTTGGCCTGATTGACGCAGTATTGGTGAGCCATCACCACCATGGCGACAACCTCGACCCCGCCGGCCTCGCACATTTGCCGGGGTGGGGCACGACCTATACGACTCGGGCAGGTGCCCAAAAGATCGGCGGCGGCGCCATTGGATTGGCCCCCTGGGAGACGATCAAACTCGAGGCGCCAGGCAAGGAGACAATCACTATTACTGCGACTCCCTGCCGCCACGGTCCTGCCGGAAGTGAACCGATTACCGGTCCGGTCATCGGTTTCGCCCTGCAATGGGAGGGACAGGAGAACGGTGCACTTTGGGTCACTGGTGACACCGTCCTCTACAAGGGCCTGCGTGACGTCGCCTCGCGGGTCAAGGTGGGCACGGTCCTGATTCATCTCGGTTCGGTCCGATTCCCCTACCTCTCGGCGGGCCTGCGCTACACGATGGACGCTAAGGAAGGCGTCGAGCTTCTTGAACTGATCGACCCCGCCACGGTCGTGCCGGTGCACTACGAGGGCTGGACTCACTTTCGCCAAGGGCGCGCATCGGCACAGAAGGTGTTCGAGGATTCACCGTTTTCAGATCGCGTCCACTGGCTCGATCCTGGCGATTCACGGTCGTTTCCAGTATGAATCGCGAGGACGTTTCATTCCGTTCCGGCAATGACACATGCGCGGCCTGGCTATTCCGTCCCGCGGACAAGGTCATTGGCGCCAGCGGCGAGCCCACGCCATGTGTCGTGATGGCACACGGATTTTCGATGACCCGACACGATGGCCTGCAGGAATATGCCGAAGGCCTGTCGGTGGCCGGCACCGCCGTGCTGGTCTTCGACCATCGCTATCTGGGCGACTCCGAGGGCCAACCCCGGCAGCATTTCCGGCTCAAGGATCAGCAGGCCGACTACACAGCTGCCATCGCCTATGCCCGAGGTCTGGACGGCATCGATCCCGAACGGATCATCGTCTGGGGCTTTTCGTTCAGTGGCGGCACCGCGGTCAACGTCGCCACACGGGATCCTCGGATCGCCGGCGTGATGCTGGTGTGCCCGTTCCTCGACGGTTTGCCTCGAGTGGTCGGTACGTTTCGCCGAACTCCTCTCGTCGCGATCCGAGTGCTGTGGCGGGCGATCAAGGACCTCGCTGGCTCCCACACTCTCATCCCGGTCACTGGGCAGCCCGGCGAACTGGCGGCCATGACGTTGCCGAGCGAGGCCGAAGGGTTTGCGGCGGCCACGAACCCCAACTCGCCCTGGCGCAACGAGATCTCGCCCGG
>JBDSQP010000518.1:0-4241 GCA_039929755.1 Aeromicrobium sp.
AAGGGTGCGCAGATCGCCAATACTCTGCTTCTTCCCTACCTCAATCACGCTGCAACGATGTATGAAAGCGGATACGCGACTCGCGATGACATCGATGCCTCGATGCGATTCGGTTGCGGGTACCCGATCGGCCCATTGGCCTTGATCGACGCGATCGGCCCCGAGGTCGTTGCCGCGAGACTTGAAGCCCTGTTCGCCCAGACCGGCGACGAACTGCATAGCCCGGTCTCGTACTTGAGCGACCCACATTCTGCAGATGGCAGCGACATCGCTGTTGCTGCCCCCGAACTCAAACATGTCATCTCCAAGGTCGGCGTCGTCGGAACGGGCACGATGGCTTCGGGCATCATCGAAGTTTTCGCCAAGGCAGGATTCGACGTCACGTATGTCGGCCGAAGCGAAGACAAGGTCGCCGGTGTCGTTGCAGGCATCACCAAGAGCCTCGACAAGGCGATCGCTCGTGGAAAGCTCGATGAGGACGGCAAATCCGACGTCCTGGGTCGCCTGAGCGGCTCAACAAGTCAGGAAGCGCTCGCAGATTCCGACATCATTGTCGAGGCGATTGCTGAAGATCTCGACATCAAGCTCGAACTCTTCAAGAACCTTGACCGAATCGCAAAGCCGGGAGCGATTCTTGCGACGACGACATCGTCGCTTTCGATCGACACCTGTGCGGGCGCCACGTCCCGCCCCGAGGATGTCATCGGCATGCATTTCTTCAACCCAGCCCCGGTGATGAAGCTGGTCGAAGTCGTGTCTGGTGCCGAGACATCGGTCGATGTCGCCGAATCCGTGCGCGCACTGTGTTTCCAGACCGGCAAGCATCCGGTGTCGTGTGCTGACCGTCCCGGCTTCATTGTCAACGCGTTGCTCTTTCCTTACCTCAATGACGCCATCAAGCTCACTGAGGCCGGTGGCGCCTCACTCGAGGAGATCGACACGTCGATGAAGGAGACCAAACTCCCGATGGGTCCGTTCGAACTCCTCGATGTGGTTGGCAATGACGTGTCACTTGCGATCCAGCAGACGTTGGTCGACGCCTTCGGTCACGAAGGCTGGGAGCCGGCGAAGTCGCTCGTGCAGGTGGTCTCCGAGGGCAAACTCGGCCGTAAGACTGGCGGAGGGTTTCACTCCTACGCATAAAAGTTGCGATTTCCATTGATTTTGCAGCGAGTCCGGTAACCCCAGGGTGCCGGGCTCGTTGTTGTCAATAGGAGAATCCGCTCCCGCGACACGTGAGAAGGGGAGTCGTCATGATCGAGTCCCACACGTTGGTCCTTCAATCCTTCAGCAGCACCGTTCGAATGATGACGAAGGTCGCCCTAGCGACCTTCTTCACCGGAACGCTGTTGACATACCTCGTGACGACTCAGCTGTTCGGACTCTCCCGGAACGCACCTCCGATTTCGGTGTCCACCTCCGATTGCCCGGCGAATTCCTCGACTTGCGGTCCAGCTGCCTCGAAACAGCTGAACGACGCCATCACGATCCAGCAAAGGCTGGGGATGAAGTGCGGCAAGGAATCGACGCTGACCGATGTGGTCCTGTTTCGGTACCTGAACGCTCCGAACATCAACGTTCTCACCTTCGACCAGGCCCTGGCCGCCGCAACGGCCAAGCAGGGCTGGGTCCTGAGGTATTGCAAGTAGGTCCGGAGCCTACGATGGAGGCATGTCCCGGCGCCGTGTTTCTCCTCGAACTCCGCGCGACAATCCGCTCCGGCTGAATGAACGTGTCGAGACCAAATCCGATGGCGACTGGCATATCAGGTTCGTTACGGGGGCGGCTGCGACCAAGCCCTACCGTTGTCCGGGCTGCGACCATATGATCCCGATGGCTACGCCGCATGCGGTCGCATGGCCGGTGGAGAAGTCGTTGTTGAGCGACGCCGCAATCGATGAGCGTCGCCACTGGCATACGACGTGCTGGAAAAGGAAGATCTGATGAGCGAAGTGATCCGCGGAAATTCGATCCTGCCCGCGCGACGCGAGCCGATCACCTTGGAGACTGCCGACGGCTTCAAGCTCGTTGGTGAATTGGCGCTGCCACCAGAGGCGGCGCCCGTTGCCACGATGATTTGTCTCCATCCGCTCCCGACGCATGGCGGAATGATGGACAGTCACCTGTTTCGCAAGGCGTCGTATCGCCTCCCGGCCCTCGCGAACATCGCCGTCCTGCGTTTCAACACACGTGGAACGTCGAGCATGCGAGGCATCAGCGAGGGTGCGTTCGACAACGCAATGTCTGAGAAGTATGACGTCGCCGCCGCGATCGAATATGCGGAGTTCGCCGATCTCCCCAACATATGGCTCGTCGGCTGGTCATTCGGAACCGATCTTGCCCTCATGTACGGACTTGACCCGGCGATTGCCGGACTGATCGTGCTGTCGCCGCCGCTTCGTTTCTCCAAACCCGAGCATCTGGCGGCATGGGCGCAGTCCGGCAAACCGGTCGTGGCCCTCATTCCCGAGCACGATGACTACTTGCAGCCGGCCGAGGCACGTGAGCGGTTCGCGGCGATACCGCAGTCTGAACTCATCGCCGTTGACGGAGCCAAGCACCTGTGGGTCGGCGACTCCGAGCGGGTGCTGGACGAAATCACCCGCAAGCTGGCCCCTTCGGTCGCGGTTCCGCTCCCCAAGGATTGGAGCGGCCCGATGGAACGTGCTGACAGTTCGGCGTATGCCGACCGCACGGTGGCCGCGTTCAACGACGTACCTCGCTGAGGGCAAACAGCTGAGCACATAAAAGAAGCCGACCAAGACCGAAGTCCTGGCCGGCTCTTGGGGTTGGTCAGTTGTCGGACGGGGCATCCTCGGCAAGGTCTGAAGCCTTCGGCGGCGTCACGGCAACGCGCTTGGGCTGCTCGACCTTGGTCTCGTCAACCTCGGTCCTCTCGGCCTTGGGCTCTTCGATCTTGGCCGCCTCAGCCTTCTTGTCCTCGGCCTTCTTGTCCTCGGCCTTCGGTTCGGCCGCGTCTCCGCCGGCAAATGAAGCAACGATGTCGCGAAGTTGGCCCATCTGGGCCATGATGCCGTCGCGCTTGCGCTGAAGGTCCTCGAGTTCGGATCGCAGCGAGCGAGTTTGGCGTTCGATCTCGGTCGTTGCACTTGCGCGGATGTGGTCGGCGTCAGCGCGGGCGCTGGCAACCAGCGTGGCTGCTTCCTTCTTTGCCTTTTCGAGCAGGCTCGCGGCCTCTGCGCCCGCAGAATCGCGGTTCCTGTTGGCTTGGTTCAGGATTTGGCGCGCACGGTCCTCGGCGGCAGCAGCTCGGGTTTCGGCGTCGACCACCAGCTTTGAGGTTTGGTCGGTCGCAGCAGCATGGCTTTCCGCGGCCTCGCGTGCGAGGCGTTCTTTCTCGACGGCGAGAACGCGACGGGCCTCGGTGACTTCACGGTCGGCGCCTGCGCGGGCCTGCTCAACCTCGCGCGTCGCACCGACTTTCATGGTGTTGGCTTCCTGCTCGGCTGCGAGCTTGACGTGGGCGGCCGCGCGTTCTGCCTGAGCGTGGAGTTCCTTGGCATGGACTTCGGCCTCGGCGCGGGTTGTCTCGGCATCCTCGAGGAGTTCCTTGCGCTTGCCTTCGAATTCGCTGACGGCGGTGAGGCGAAGGGTCTCCGCTTCCTTGGCGGCCATCGTACGAATGATGGCGGCTTCCTCGTCGGCGCTCTTGAGCTTCTCCTCCGCCTCGCGTGAGGCGCGGTTTCGGACTTCCTCGGCCTCTTGCTCGGCCAGGCCGAGAAGTTGGGCTGCGTGGCCGCCGAGAGTGCTGTACGAAGGCTTCTCCACACTTGCTGCGTGCTCCCTGAGCTTCTTGAGCTCGGCGCGGAGGCGCTCGGCCTCTTCCTGAGCTTCCTTCGCCGCCTGTTCGACTCGCTCGACGTCACCGGAACGCGAGCGCAGGAAGGTGTCAACGGCGTCGGTGTCGTAGCCACCCCGGCGAGCCATCGGGAACGCGGCTTCTCCTGGGCGGTTGGCAGATTCAAAAATGGACAATCCGGGCTGGTCGGACATCGGAAAACCTATCCCTCAACAGTTTGTTCGAATGTGTGGGTACAGAGTACCCGGTGAAAATGGACGCCCTGCAGCCCTGGTCCGTCGCAACTCTGCTCAAGCGTGAACGGGCACGATGGCGTCTCACATGATGGGTCGTGGGCCTTTGGATTCCAATTGACCACAGTGGCAGGATTGAGTTTTCGAAGGAGATTGCCATGGGTTTCTACGGTGAACGCGTGCTGCCA
>JBDSQP010000519.1:0-6251 GCA_039929755.1 Aeromicrobium sp.
CGATCAACCGCGGGTGCGCCGTGTCGGCAAGGTCGATCGTGAAGAGCGGGTCGACCTCTCGATAGGTCACCAGCACTGCAAGGTCGTCGAACCAGCGCACACCTTTGAGTTCCTCGTCGCCTCCGAGGTGGTCGAGACGTCCGATCTCGACGAGTTTCTGTCCTTCGCGGCGGAAGGTGACGACCGAGTTGAAGTTTCCTGTCTCGCTCGACGGGCCGACGGCGACCCTCAGGACGCCACCCGCCTCGTCGAGCGACCACCGATCCCTAACGGTCCCCTCGACCTCACCCGAGGCGACGTGAATCGTATGAACCCCATCCAGGATGAAGTCGTACAGGTGGGTCGTACCTCCGTTCAGCCTCCGCCCCGAGGCGGGCCCTCGGCCGTCATACATGCATACGCGGCACTCCCATTGCGTGGGACCGTCGGCGAGATAAAGGTGGCCGGCTGACTCATACGCAATGTTCGCGGCGGCGGCCAGACCGATCGCTTGGGGCTTCGTCGGCGCAGATGCCGTGAAGCCGACCACGCTTACCGTGTCGAGCACGAGGGCATCGGGCGGGATGGCGACATTTGAACAATCAAGCAACTGCTTGGAGCCGTCGCCAGAGTCATATGACGGCAACCAGTCGTTGATCGTCGACATCTCAACCGCAAGGCGATTGGCGGCCAGCGCTTGGTGCCTGGTGACCTTCTTGCCATCTGGCTGAATGAAACTGAGATTCGGCAGTCCTGCTTCCAGGACCAGGCGGACCGCCGATTCGTGTTGACGAGCGGAGAGCACGCGCGATGAGTAGGTCGTGGTTGACTCGATCGCGGGCTCAGAAGGCTTGGCGACGGAAACTGTGACGACACGGCTACCCCGACGTAGCCCCGACATATCGTCCCGCGAGCTGAGCTGATCGGCGCCTATCGCGACGACAGTACTGCCGACCAGAAGGATTTCGCCGCCCTCGATGCGCGGGATGGTCAGGGTCGATCGCTTCACCATCGTGGTTCCCGAGGCGTCGTAGACGATCAGGTCGTCACCTCGAAGCCTCACGACGAGCTTGCCATCGGTCTTGACCGAGTCGGGTTCATCGACGCCGTTCTCCTGGACGTTGGTTCCCGTCGCGCTGGCGGTTTGCGGTACCTGCCCTGAGCCCCCGCGGTCCGCAGAAAGGTCGCTCAACGGCCCTGACGCGTAGGGCTCCAGCCTCTGCGGCCCCCAGCCCCATTCGGACACGAGGCCGAGCGCACGCTCGCGGTATGACGCCAGCAGCTGGTCGCAACTCTGCGCTGGTTGGAGATCGGCTTGGAACGCCACCGGGCTCGGCCCGCTCTGAGGCGGCCTGAACGTCGACCCGGGAATGCCGTCGATCGTGGCACCGGCCGCGAAAGCACCGATCAGAGCTGCCGCGGCACCCACGGCGACCAGCGGACGGGCAATCATGCGCCTGCGGGCTGCGCTGGCACGACCCGCATTCAGGATCGCGTCGACAGGTGGGACGGATGTGGGCAGGTCGTCCCAAAGGTCTTCAAGGTCACTCATCTGTGCTCCTCGGAAAATTCAGAGAGATGTTGGGAGTCGGCCAGGCTGGCGAGTGAGCGGGAGAGGCGACTCTTGACGGTGCCGACCGAGATGCCCAGCGCCGTCGCCGTCTGGGCTCCGGTCAGACCGACGAAATAACGCAGTACGACCACATCGCGATGCGCTTTGCTCAGGCCGTCAAGCGCCCGATGGACAGCGTCCACCATGACCACTCGCGCACTCCCGTCGTCGACCCTGCCCTCGGGCTCAGCATCCACTCGGCTGCGCCACCATCGTGTTCGACGGGAATCGCGCAATTGGTTGAGAAGCATCCGGTAGACGTAGGCGTCGCGGTTGGTGGCGTCGGTGACCCGCTGCCAGTTGGCGTAGCAGCCCACCAGGGTCAGTTGGGCAAGGTCTTCGGCCTCGTGCGGACTGGCCCCGAGGAAAATCGCCGCGCGGACGAGGTCGCGCCAACGCGAACGCACGAAATCCGCGTAGCTCGCCTCGGACATCGCGTCCACCGTGCCTCCCTCAGTCGCCCCGCACCCTTACGACGGAGCGAGAGTCACCAAGGTTCCATGATTCGGTCACTCATTTGGGGATTCGTTCGAAGCCGACGGCCATACTGGGTCGCATGTCTGACGACTTCGCGCTCCCTGCCATCTCACCGCTCGACGTTGCGGACTGGCGGATCCAGACGTACGAGCTCTGTTGGCGCGTGCGCGAGATTGCTGCGTTCGATCCCCTGGGGGCCCATGTCGTATGGAGGAATGGGCGCGACGAGATGTTCATCGACCATCCGGCGTCTCCCCTGCTCGACCAGAAACGCGAGGACTTTGCGGGACTCAGCTATTTCGACTACAACCCCGATTTCCGCTTCGAGGCGGTCATCGAGCCGGCCGAACCCGAGAGTCGCGAAGTCACAACCGGTACCGATGGTGTTGTGAATTTCGAGCGAATTGGCGTGGTCAACCCCGACGGCATCGGCAACCTCGACGTATGGCGCCTGTCCGGCTACGGAGGCGGCATTTTCATACCGGTCAAAGATGCGCTGGCGGGCAAGGAGGCCGGCACGTATGGCGCCGGGCGCTATCTGATCGACACGATCAAGGGTGCCCACCTCGGCCGCAACGCGACGTCGCTGATCCTCGACTTCAACTTCGCCTACAACCCCTCGTGCGTCTATGACCCACGTTGGCTGTGCCCTCTTGCGGGTGCGGGAAATACCGTCCGGGTGCAAATTCCGGCCGGCGAAAGGATCGGACACAGCGCCGCCTGAGCCACCCTCCGAATCCGCCCACAGCGAACAAGGGTTTCCAGCGGGAACAACACCCCTGCCTCGGCAGTTGAGCCCATCAGACTCAACTCTGAGGAGAGACCGTGAGTGCACTGCAGAAGTTCCCCGTATTGGCCCTGGAAGACGCCGTCGTTCTTCCCGGAATGGTCGTGCCGATCGAGCTCGACGAGCCGGCCCGAGCCGCCGTCGACGCCGCGCGTACTAGCAATGGCGACCGACTGCTGGTCGCGCCACGACTTGAAGACCGCTATGCAACCCACGGCGTGATCGCCACGATCCAGCAGGTCGGCCGCATGCCCGGCGGCGGACACGGTGCCGTCATCCGCGCCGAGCAGCGCGCCCACATCCAGGGCGGCGTGACCGGACCCGGTGCCGCGCTCTGGGTGGAAGCCGAACTTCTCGAAGACGCCCCCGCGAGTGACGCTGCGCGCGAACTCGCCAAGGAATACAAGGGCCTCGTGGTCACGATCCTGCAAAAGCGAAACGCATGGCAGGTCATCGACTCCGTTCAAAGGCTGACAGATCCCAGCGCACTCGCCGACACTGCCGGCTACGCGTCATACCTCGAGCTCGAACAGAAGCGTGAGCTCCTAGAGACTCCCGATGTCGAGGCGCGTCTGACAATGCTGACCAGGTGGGCCACGGACTACCTTGCCGAGACCGAGGTCAATGAGAGCATCGCCGACTCGGTGCACGAGAGCATCGAGAAGAACCAGCGCGAATTCCTCTTGCGTCAGCAACTCGCGGCCATCCGCAAGGAACTCGGCGACGATGAGCCCGAAGGCACTCAGGACTACCGCGCCCGTGTCGAGGAGGCGGACCTGCCCGAGGACGTCCGAAAGGCCGCGCTTCGCGAAGTCGGCAAGCTCGAACGGGGCAGTGACCAGAACCCGGAGTCCGGATACATCCGCACGTGGCTCGACGTCGTCCTGGAGCTCCCTTGGGGCAACAAGACCGAGGACAACACCGACATCACCGCCGCCCGCGAAGTGCTCGACGCCGACCACCACGGCCTCGATGACGTCAAGGATCGGATCGTCGAGTACCTCGCGGTCCGGGCACGGCGCAGCGAACGCGGACTCGAAATCGTGGGCGGTCGCGGCTCGGGTGCCGTCATGGCACTCGTCGGCCCTCCCGGCGTCGGCAAGACATCACTCGGCGAAAGCGTTGCTCGCGCACTCGGTCGCAAGTTCGTCCGTGTCGCACTCGGCGGCGTCCGCGACGAAGCCGAGATCCGCGGCCACCGTCGTACGTATGTCGGCGCCCTCCCGGGCCGGCTTGTCCGTGCGATCACCGAGGCCGGGTCAATGAATCCGGTCGTGCTGCTCGACGAGATCGACAAGGTCGGCTCCGACTACCGCGGCGACCCCGCAGCGGCGCTGCTTGAAGTCCTGGATCCAGCGCAGAACCACACGTTCCGCGACCACTACCTCGACCTCGATCTCGACCTTTCCGACGTGCTGTTCCTGGCGACGGCCAATGTCATCGAGTCGATCCCGCAGGCACTTCTCGATCGTATGGAGTTGGTCCAGCTCGACGGCTACACCGAGGACGACAAAGTCGCCATCGCGCGCCAGTACCTCGCGCCCCGTCAACTCGAGCGCGCTGCGCTCAAGATCGACGAGGTCGAAATCACGGACGAGGCGCTCCGCGAGATCGCCGCGTTCTACACGCGTGAGGCAGGGGTGCGCCAGATGGAGCGGCTGCTCGCCAAGGTCTATCGCAAGGTCGCGACGAAGCTGGCCGATGCGTCAGTCAAAACACCCATCGTCGTGGATAAAGCAACCATTGTTGACTTCATCGGCCGTCCGCGGTTCACACCCGAGTCGGCCGAACGCACCGCAGTTCCAGGCGAACGGGGCCTGACCATCACGGGTCAGCTAGGCGACGTCATGAAGGAATCGGCGCAGATCGCGCTGTCATACGTCCGCTCACATGCGGCCGAACTCGGCGTCGATCCCGAGGCGCTAGAGCGTTCGATCCACCTCCACGTACTGGCCGGAGCGCAACCAAAGGACGGACCCTCGGCGGGTGTCACGATGATCACTGCGCTCACGTCGATGGCGCTCGGACGCAATGTCCGGGCCGACGTGGGCATGACCGGTGAGGTCACGCTCAACGGCCGGGTCCTGCCGATCGGCGGCGTCAAGCAGAAGTTGATGGCCGCTCAACGGGCCGGGCTGAAGACTGTTTTCATCCCCGCACGCAACGAAGTTGACCTGGTCGACGTACCCGACGAGGTGCTGGCCGAGCTCGACGTGCGCCCGGTCGCGGATGTCGCCGAGATCCTCGCACTTGCGTTTGAGTCAGAAAAACTCGAGCCCGCCACGGGCTTTTCGGGGGTTGGCGCGGCCTGAATCGAAACCGTAAGTACACCGCAATCTGCGCCTATTTCAACCATTCTGTGGGTACGGTGTGAGTAGGGACACAGTCCTGGTTCGTACACAATTGGAGTGAGGATGACGACCGCGGTGAGAACGACCGAGGAACTTATTCGTGTCGTAATCCGATTCGCCGGCGATTCGGGCGACGGAATGCAACTGACGGGTGACCGATTCACTCAGGAAACCGCCGATTTCGGTAACGACTTGTCGACGCTCCCGAACTTCCCGGCCGAGATCCGTGCTCCTGCGGGCACCCTGCCAGGTGTGTCGTCGTTCCAGATTCATTTCGCCGACTACGACATCCTCACGCCGGGAGACCATCCAGATGTGCTCGTCGCCATGAACCCGGCGGCACTCAAGGCCAACATCGGCGACCTCCAGGCCGGAGGCACCGCCATCGTCGACAGTCACGACTTCACGGCACGCAACCTCAAACGCGTCGGCTACGACACCAACCCGCTAGAAGACGGTTCGCTGCACGAATACAACGTCCAGGCGGTTGACCTGACCGCTTTGACTGTCGCAGCCGTCGCCGAATTCGGATTGTCCCGCAAGGACGCTTCGCGGGCCAAAAACATGTTTGCGCTTGGCCTGGTCAGCTGGATGTTCGGCCGCCCGCTCGAGAGCAGCGTCAAGTTCCTCGGAAAGAAGTTCGCTTCCGAACCCGGCATCCGCGATGCGAACATTGCCGCGTTGCGCACGGGTTGGAACTACGGCGAGACCACCGAAGCGTTCTCCGTCCGCTACCTCATCAAACCAGCCGTCATACCGCCGGGCCGTTATCGCAATATCAACGGCAGCAAGGCGTTGTCCTATGGCCTTATCGCCGCCGGCCAGAAGTCGGGCCTCCCGCTCTTCCTCGGCGCCTACCCGATCACGCCGGCCTCGGACATCCTGCACGAATTGTCCAAACACAAGGCCTTCGGGGTCACGACGTTCCAGGCTGAGGACGAGATCGCCGGCGTCGGTGCGGCCCTCGGTGCAAGCTATGGCGGAGCCCTCGGGGTTACGACGACGTCAGGTCCCGGTCTGGCCCTCAAAGGCGAAACCATCGGCC
>JBDSQP010000520.1:0-5871 GCA_039929755.1 Aeromicrobium sp.
TTTTCCGAGAGGCTCAAGGTGCTGGACATGGACTGAGAGCTCTGCGTATTGCTGGTGACGTGTTCGGTCAGAACCAGTCTGGATCGGTGCGACATAGCTTTGCGCATCCGATCGAATGCTCGCTGACCGTCTTGTGGTGGCCACGGGACAACGAATCTGACACCGCCGCCCTGCCAGCCCTGGGAACGGATGTTCAGGTCGACGACGTTCCTGCCCAGATGCCAGGCAACCGGGGCGGTGAAGCAACCGGTGCCACAAGGCCGCAAACGCAGCCGTGTGGGTCCGTCGTTGCCGAAGCGCGTTGTCGCCTCCACTCGATGCCGCGGCGCCGAGCTGGAGTCGGGTACATCGAGGCGAATCAGAACCCGTGAGTCGCTCGCGATCAACGCCGTCGACACCTGCCCGGCGAGAGTCCCGACATACACGGCGGGTCTGGTGATCGGGGCGGGGAACGCCACGAGGCCTGATCGCTCGGGCCGGGGCGGAGCGACCGTCGTGAGCAGGGCACTGAAAGCCACCACGCCGATAAGGGCAACTCGCTCGGCTTTGGCTAGCTTCAAGCCCCGCCATTGGAAGGTGCTGATCGGGCGACCCAGTCCGCGCCGAGCTCCAAGGGCCAGGGCCGAGACCAACAGCACCGCGCCGATCTTTGCCAGAAGGATCCGCCCGTACAAGTTTTCGGTCAGCGATCCCCAACTCGGCAATACAAGGATGGCCGCCATCGTGCCTGTCGTGACTACGATCAGATAGCCGTAGAGGGCGAACCGGATGTAGCGCCGGAAAAGGGCGACGATCTGCCTGCGCTGTTCGCGCCAAATGATGGCGGTCCGCACGATATGAATCAGCGTGCCAACCCAGATGGCGGCGACAGCCACATGCACGCCGATCGTGACCGACCCGAACCATGCGGATTGCGCATGCACGTGACTCCTCCATCCCTCGGCCACGACGACCAGGAGGAGCCCAATAGCCGTGACACGGCGAGCGCCAGCGGCGGATGCGAAAAGGGCCATGGCGAACCCTGCCAGTTCAGCCACAAGCAACGGACCGACCTGAGAACTGGCAAAAGCATCAACGGTGAACGAACGACCCGAACCCGCCAAATCTCCACCCCCAATTTGATGCCCGACGAGACCAGCGACAGCGACCACGCCGACCGTCGCCCCGACGCCCGTCCACGGTCGTGGCGCATAGAGCTCGACGGGCTCACCGGATTGAGCGCGCCGCACGCGGTCGCGAACGAAATAGTCACCGAGAACACCACCCAGCCCCAATGAGAGGCCGACAAAAACCAACCACCGCAGGATCCCGACGACGACCGGATCGACTGTGGACGAGTCGACCAAGCCAGAAGGCAAACTCGAACCGGGTACCCCGACACTGAACTCGAAACTGCCGCTGACGATGTCGCCATCTTCTGCGGTGATCTGCCATCGGGCCGTGTAGACGCCCTGCGGCAACGATGTGGTCGGCTTCACGTAGATCGTGTTGCCGCGTTGAGTGAGCCGCGGTTTGGTTGTGCTGACCGTTTCGCCACCGTTCCGGTGCAAGCTCAGGTGCTGAACTGACACCGGCTCATCGAACGCCAAACCAATCCGCTTGGGCGAGTCTGCCGAGTTGAACCCGGCGTCGGGAAAGGTTGCCACCACGTTGGGATGAGCCTGAGCGGGGGATGCGACGACGACGAGAACAAGGGGGACGAGAACGATCGCGGCAACTCGTCGCAGCCAGTTGCGTAAGCCGCGATACCCCGGGGCGGACGGATGCCCTGACCGCATCGAAATGTCCTCCTCGCGCCAGCACAGTGTGTGTTCGGCGATCCACACTACTATTACCTCTAGTAGAGATTTCGCTGGTCGACACGAATACTGAGAGAGGCGGCGACCCGTGCGTGAACTAGGTCAACTCGAAGCGATTGTCATGCAGCACGTCTGGGAATGGGACAAGGAAGTCGCGGTTCGTGAAGTACTTGAAGACCTTCAGAAAGACCGCGTCATCGCCTACACAACCGTCATGACGGTGATGGACAACCTGTTCCGAAAAGGCTTCCTGGATCGTGAACGCCAGGGTCGTGCCTACCACTATCGCGCTACCCGAAGCCGTGAACAACACACGGCCCAATACATGGAACACGTCATGTCCAGCGGCGGTGATCTCGACGCGACTTTGCTCCATTTTGTCGAACAGATGCCGGTCGAGGAGGTTGCGAAACTTCGAGCCGTCCTGGATCGCATTGATCCTGGCAGTGGCGGCGCGTCGAAATGATCGCGGCGGTCTCGTTGGTGATATTCGCCTTGCTACTCAGTTCCTTGGGCGCGCGATGGTTGCGCGGAGCTGCCTGGACGCGTAGGGCGCCCGGCCTGGGGATCCTCACCTGGCAAGCACTGACCGCATCGGTCGTGCTGTCGGTGGTGCTCGCCGGGATTGCCCTGGCCATGCCGAAACTGCCCGGCAGCTCCAGTTTGGCTGTGCTGATGCGCGCGTGTGTCGATGGACTTCGAGCCCAGTACGGCACTCCTGCCGGTGCTGCCCTGAGCATTGCCGGTGGCCTGCTGGCTGCGGTCATCTTCATTCGCGTGACGTGCTGTGTGCTTGCGTCACTTGTCACGATGCGCAGGGATCGCCAGGCTCAGCGTCAACACTTGATGATGGCCTCACGACTCCACCCCTTATTGGGCGTCCAGGTAGTCGACCACGGGAAGCCGGCCGTCTATTGCGTGCCGGGAAAAGACGGAACAGTGGTTTTCACGTCGGCGGCCCTTTTGGCGTTGGATGACAATCAAATCCGTATGGTGATCGCCCACGAGCGGGCTCATTTGAGCGGACGACACGATCTCGTATTGGCTCTTGCGGGTGCGTTGCGACGGGCACTACCTTTCGTCGGTTCGATGAAAGTGGCGCGGGACGAAATGGGCCAGCTCGTCGAAATGCGGGCCGACGACGTAGCGATGCGCCTTGGTGATCGCATCAGCATCGCCAAGGCACTGGTTCACCTCGCGGAGGGACCTATCCCCTCTGGTGCCCTGGGTGCCGGCGGAGCAGCGTTGGCCCGGTTGACCCGCATCGCGGAGCCGCCACGCCCGATAGGGGCCGCAGAACGACTGTTGGGCGTGGGAGCAGCGCTCCTGATGCTGATCGGGCCTTTCGCGATCGCGGTCGAGCCCGCGTTCGCGGCCGCTGCAATGCACTACTGCCCGCTCTTGCCCGCCTCGTAGTGGCTCAACTCATCAACCTTGGCTCGAAGCTCGGCCAGCTCTTCGTCTTGGCGTGACGGAGAGGAGTCATTCGATTTGCTTCCACGCATCATCATCCACATCATCACACCCATGCCGATCGGGCAGGCAAGGAAGGCAAGCGGGTAAAGATTCTGGATCATGTCTGCTCCTCATGGTTCGGATTTGAAATGGTTCTGAGTGAACACGGTTCCGGCGACGAACATCTATCTACTAACATACATCGTAGTTCAGTGGAGCGACAGACAGATTGGTTGGGAGCGAAGAGTTGGCTGTATCAATGTCCGCGCACCGAACGCCCCACAGTCGGCGAGCCTCTGCGACCCTGGTGTTGCTTTTAATTCTGGGCGCATGTGGCCAACCCGGCACGGATGGGACGAAGGGTGGTTTCATCGCTGGGGATGGCACAATCACGCGCGTTGCCCCAGCGGACCGCAAACCCGCGCCCCCGATTTCGGGCAACGACCTCGACGGCAATCCCCTGTCCCTCGCCCAATTCAAAGGCAAAGTAGTCGTCATCAATGTGTGGGGCTCGTGGTGCCCACCCTGCCGCAAGGAAACGCCTGCGCTCATTGCCGTGGCGCGAAGCACGAAACCCCTGGGCGTCCAATTCCTCGGCATAGCCATCAGGGAAAATGCGGTCGCCTCAAAAGTCTTCACCGATCGAATGAAAGTGCCCTACCCGAGCATCAGCAACGACACGGGCAGCCTCCTCCTGGGCTTCACCAAAAGCCTGCCGGCGATCGCGGTCCCCACTACCTATGTGATCGATAGGCACGGACGCGTTGCTGTGAGATCGATGGAACCAGCCACGGTGTCGACGCTGACGGACATCGTTACCGACATCGCAAATGAGAGATAGGCCGTGATTACTGGGGTCGCCGCAACCGCGGCTTCGGGATCGCTGCTACTCGCGGCACCAATTGCCGTGCTGGCCGGACTGGTGTCGTTCTTCTCCCCCTGCATGATGCCCCTGCTGCCCGGTTACGTCTCCTACGTCAGCGGGCTCTCGGCGGCCGATCTGGCCGATGCTAAACGTGGCCGAATGCTTATCGGCACCACCCTTTTCGTACTCGGCTTCAGCGCCGTGTTCATCTCCTACGGCACGTTGTTCGGAGCAATAGGATTCCAACTCCTGGCCTACCAGCGCACCGTCAACATCGTGCTCGGCATCATCACCATCGCTGTCGGCCTGGTCTTCCTGGGTTTCATCCCGTTCGCTCAACGCGACTTCCGGATCCACGCCGTACCCAAAGTCGGTATCGGCGCAGCACCCGTGCTCGGTGTCCTTTTCGGTGTCGGCTGGACCCCCTGTTTGGGGCCGACCCTGGCCGTCGTGCTGTCCATGTCCATGAGCGAAGCCAACGCAGGCAGAGGTTCACTGCTGACGCTCTTCTATTGCATCGGCCTCGGACTGCCATTCATTGGTGCAGCCCTGGCCTACCGCCGGATGATCGGTACGACCAGATGGATGCGCATCCATCACCTAGCAATATCAAGAATCGGCGGGGGCCTCATGATCATCGTCGGGATACTCCTGCTGAGCGGAATCTGGCAACTCCTCATCACCCAGCTCCAACAATGGACAGCCGGCTACACCATCGCCATCTGAGGGCCGCCTTCTTGCCAGGCTCGGACCCGCCACTTATCATCGTCCAATGACGATGATATCTGCGATCACAGATCTTAGGTCCGTGGATGACCAATCTCCGCTCTCCCCTGCGGCGTGCTTGTTCCGCGGCTTCAGCGACCCCGCCCGGTTGACGATCCTTCAACACCTCCTCATCGGCGAGCATCGAGTAGTTGACTTGACCGAGCATCTCGGTTTGGCCCAATCCACCGTGTCCAAGCATCTGTCGTGTCTGCGAGATTGCGGGCTAGTGACGTCCCGGCCTCAAGGGCGAGCTTCAATGTTCAGCGTCGCGCACCCGCAAGCAACGGGCGAGCTCCTCGTCGCAGCGGAGCGGCTTCTCGATGCGACTGGCTACGCGGTAGCCCTGTGCCCGAACTTCGGGGTGAGCAGCAAGTGACATCGTCAGCGAATATTCCCCTTCCGGTGAACGATGCGGATGCCCGCCTCAGACTGGGTCGCAGGGCCCAGAGGCTCGCCGGAATCTCCGTCGCCTACAACATCGTGGAGGCAGTGATCGCGATCTCTGCTGGGGTCGCGGCCGGTTCGATCGCACTTGTCGGGTTCGGCCTTGATTCAGTCGTCGAAGTCTCCAGCGGACTGATCATCTTGTGGCAGTTCTCCCACCAAATCCCAGAATCACGCGAGAAGCGGGCGCTGCGGCTGCTCGCCTTCTCGTTCTTCGCCTTGGCCGCCTACGTCGGATTCGAGTCGGCCCGAGCGCTAGTTTTCGGCACCGAAGCACACCCCTCCTCGGTTGGAATCGGCCTGGCGATCGCCTCATTGATCATCATGCCGTTCATCTCACTTGCGCAACGCCATACTGGGCGCTTGCTCGGATCAAACGCAGTCATCGCAGATGGCACGCAGACCCTTCTTTGCACCTATCTTTCTGCGGTGCTCCTGGCCGGACTCGTCCTCAATGCGACGTTGGGCTGGTCATGGGCAGATCCGATCGCCGGCCTGGTCATCGCCGTCGTGGCCATTCGAGAGGGCCTCGAAGCGTGG
>JBDSQP010000521.1:0-6463 GCA_039929755.1 Aeromicrobium sp.
CCAAGTGGCGGCGCACTGCCGTGGATTGTTTGAGGAGGCGCGGGTCGAGGGGCTTCATTGTGAGACCGGAATGTGCTGCACGCCGATTCGCTTGCGGAACACCCAGTACGACCAGCTCTGGTAGATCAGGACGATCGGTGTGAACGCCAGTGCCACCCAACTCATGATCCTCAGCGTGTATGGAGTCGATGAAGCGTTCTCCGTCGTGAGACTCCATGCGGGATTGAGCGTCGAAGGCATGACGTCGGGGAACAGCGCCCAGAAGAGGCAGATGGTGGCAAAGCCGATTGCCGCCGCAGTGCCGAGGAAGGCCCAGCCGTCGCGTTGCTGACGCACTGCGAGAAGCCCTCCCACTAACGCGAGTGCCGCGGCCACAGCGAATATCGCCGAGGCCGTGCCTCCTGAGTCGGCCACCGTCCAGCCGAGGAACACCACTGCAAAAACGGCTGTGACCAGCCCGACCTGCAACGCCAGGGCGTTGGCCCGGTCACGAACATCGCCCAGCGTCTTGAGAGCGATGAAGACCGCACCGTGAGTGGTGAACAAGGCGAGAGTCGTCAAGCCTCCAAGCAAGGCGTACGGATTGAGCAGCGTGAAGAAACTGCCCGCGTACTCCTTGTGCGCATCGATCGGGACACCGTGCACGATGTTCGCGAGGGCAACACCCCACAGGATCGCTGGGAGCAAGGAGCACACGAAGATCGCGATGTCCCAGCGCTTCCGCCACACGGGGTCTTCCCGCTTGCCGCGGTATTCGAATGCCACTCCACGGATGATCAGCGCAATCAGGATGATCAGTAGCGGAAGATAGAACCCGCTGAACAACGTCGCATACCACTCGGGGAACGCTGCGAACGTTGCGCCGCCGGCGACGAGAAGCCAGACTTCGTTGCCGTCCCACAGGGGACCGATGGTGTTGAGGATGACGCGCTTTTCGCGGTCATCGCGGCCGAGAATCGACATGAGGATGCCGACACCGAAGTCGAATCCCTCGAGGACCAGGTAGCCGGTCCACAAGGTGGCGATGAGGATGAACCAGAGCGTTGTGAGTTCCATGAGATGTCCTTAGTACGCGAACGCCAGCGGGCGCTCGCGGTCGTCATTGGCTTCGGCAACTTCGGGGAGGCCGCCCTGGATATAGGTCAGCATCAAGCGCACTTCGATCACGGCCAGCACTCCATAGAGCACGGTGAACGCGATGAGCGATGTCAGTACTTCACCCGTAGTCGTGCCTGGAGACACTCCCGCCGCGGTGGGCATGAGCCCGAATACGGCCCACGGTTGACGGCCCATTTCGGTGAAGATCCAGCCGAAACTGTTGGCGACCAGGGGTAGGAAGGGCAGCAGGATGGCCGATCGAAGCATCCATTTGGAGGTCGGGATCCGTCCTCGGCGCAGCGACCACATCATCCAGAGTCCGGCCACCATGGCCAATCCTCCGGCCGTGATCATGAGTCGGAAATTCCAATAGGCGATCGGGATGTTGGGGGAGTAGTCGCCGGGGCCGTACTTCTGCTCGTACTCACTCTGCAATGAGTCGATTCCGCGAACCTTGCCATCCATGTGACCGGTGCCCAGGTAGGAGAGCAGCTTGGGCATCTTGATGGAAAAGACTTCCTTTGACCCATCGAGCTTGCCGATCGTCAGGATGGAGAATGGCGCGGGTTGGCGATCCTGATAGAGGCCTTCCGCCGCGGCCATCTTCATCGGCTGAACCTCGGTCATGACCTTGCCCTGGTAGTCGCCGCTCACGATCGTGCCGATTCCGGCAACGAGGAGGGTCACGGCTCCGAGCTTGAATGCCGTACGGAACGCCGAGACTGTCACAGCGTCGTCATTGGGCCTTCGCATCAAATGCCACAGAGCAATGCCGGCCATGAACGCGCCGCCGACCATGAAGCAGCCAAAGATCTGGTGGGGGAATGTCGCCATCAGGACTTTGTTGCCGAGTACTGCACCGAAATCCGTGAGCTCCGCGCGTCCGCGAGCAGCGTTGAACGTGTAGCCGACGGGGTTCTGCATGAAGGAGTTCGCCGCGAGGATGAAGAATGAAGACAGCAGTGTGCCGATGCCCACTATCCAGATACACGCCGCGTGGATCTTCTTCGGCAGTCTGTCCCAGCCGAAAATCCAGAGACCGAGGAAAGTCGACTCGAGGAAGAACGCCAAGAGGCCTTCGATTGCGAGCGGCGCGCCGAAGATGTCGCCAACGAATCGCGAGTAGTCGCTCCAGTTCATACCGAACTGGAACTCCTGCACGATTCCGGTGGCGACTCCGATCGCGAAGTTGATGAGGAATAGCTTGCCGAAGAATTTGGTGAGCTTGAGATAGCGCTCGTCGTTAGTACGAATCCATGCCGTCTCGAGGCCGGCAACAAGGAACGACAGGCCGATCGTGACTGGGACGAAAAAGAAGTGATAGACGGTCACTATGCCGAATTGCCACCTGGCGATGTCCAGGGCTTCCATGGGGATCCTCCCGCGTTAAAGACTCTTGTGGTCACGACGATTCTTGTGTTCGGGTCACCCAGCCGCTAGGGAAGAAAGGTCCCGAACAGGGGACGTAGGTCCCGTACCTTCCGGGTTTGGGACCTACGTCCCTCGACACCGATCCCGCGAGAGCGGATAGTTGATACTTCGTGCGCTTGGAGGCATACATGAACAAGAACGTCCGCGTCTTTTTGCTGGATGACCATGAAGTGGTCCGACGCGGATTGCGTGAACTCCTTGAGAGTGAAGGAGACATCGAAGTCGTCGGTGAGGCAGGCACGGCCGCAGCCGCAACCGCCCGCATTCCGGCCTTGCGTCCGGATGTCGCGATACTGGACGCCCGTCTTCCTGACGGAAACGGCATCGAGGTCTGCCGCCATATTCGTTCGGTCGATCCGACGATTCGAGCCATCATCCTCACGTCCTTCGACGATGACGAGGCGTTGTTCTCTGCGATCATGGCCGGCGCGTCGGGATACGTTCTCAAACAGGTGACCGGCCAAGACCTCCTCGCAGCAGTACGACTTGTCGCATCGGGTGCGTCATTGCTCGACCCGCACGTGACCGAACGCGTGATGCAGAGACTGCGCGACGGAACTGACTCCGAACCCGAAGAGCTCAAGGGCCTCACCGGTCAGGAACGCAGAATTCTCGAACTGGTCGCTGAAGGTCTAACCAATAGGCAGATCGGTGAGCGACTCTTTCTGGCCGAGAAGACAATCAAGAACTACATGTCGAGCATCCTGTCCAAACTTGGACTGGAGCGGCGTACGCAGGCCGCGGTGTTCGCTTCGCGACTCCTGCACTGACCGCAAGCACCAACAGTCTGGAGTTCATTGTGGAGCCACTCGCCATTTCGCCGAAGAGGATAGTTGTCGGTCTCCTGACCCAGGACGACACCGGTTCACTCGCCTATGCGCTCAAGAGAGCGTTGGTTGAACCGTCGGAGGTGCGTCAGGTGCGAGCAGTAATACAGGGTGGGCGAGGCCCCTCGGCACAGGATCCGTTGGGCGTGATCGACATCGTGGGCGAGCCGGGAGAGGTGCTTCTCGAGGAAAGTCGGATGGCGAAGGTCATGGTGGTCCAGACCCCGAGCGATGCCGCGTCGGCTTTGGATGATCCAGTGCTGAGTCGCCTCAGACGGTCTGCGGATTGTCTGCTTGTCGAGGTCAACGACACGGGACAAATTGTTCGTGCGTCCGGCCCGCACGGGAGTTCCGGTGCACAGCCAGGCTCCTTGCCCCTAGAGGGCTTGCGCGCCCTGACCGAGATTGTCGTCGGGTTCGACGCCTCTGCATCGAGCGTCGAAGCCGTCCGTTGGGCGATCGCCTGGGCACAAGAAGACGCCATGACCGTTCAGGTCGTCATGGCCTACCGGCCCGTCGATGAGACCGATGACCGCAGTTGCGAGGAAGCGATGGCGCGGCTCGCTGCAGGTGTCGAGCTATTGAAGCCCGGCCGCGTGACGGTGATCCAGAGAGTCGTAGCCGGTGAACCTACCGATGTGCTCCTCAATTGCTCCAATGGCTCGCGCCTCCTGGTCCTGGGGCGCCACGGGACGAGCGGGATGATCCACAACGCGCTGGGTTCGGTGGGCGACACGTGTGCACGCTTGGCTTCTTGCCCCGTTGTCATCGTCCCGGCACGAGCTGCCGACGCTGCTTAGACAGGAACGGACCAGGAAAGGTGCGTGCCGTGCGGTTTGGCATCCTGCGCGACGAAACTTCCGCCGCGCTGACTTGCACGGTCTCGCAAGTTGGCCAGGCCGCTCCGCAGCGGCTCTCCGGCCAAGCCGACTCCATCGTCGATGACGTCGATACTCAGCTGACCAGAGGCAGCTGTCACGGTGACCGTGACATTGGTCGCGGTCGCATGACGAATGATGTTGGCAAGCGCCTCGGTCACGACGGCCGCAGCATCATCGGTGACTTCACGATCGGACATAAGGTCGACCGGTCCCAGGAATCGCACCTTTGGGGATCCGGGCAATTGCTCCGACACCCGATCGATGACCTCACGCAGCCGCAAACGAAGTCCGCTCGTGGGGTTCCGTGCGTCGGTCTTTAGCGCGAAGATACTCTCCCGGATCTGAGCGATGGTGTCGTCGATACTGGCGATCTGTTCCATGATCCTTCGTGAGGATTCGCCTGGGCCGAGTCCACTGGCAACGGCCTGCAGGCTGAGCCCGGCCCCGAAGAGCCTCTGAATCACGTGGTCGTGCAAGTCCCGCGCGATCCGGCTGCGGTCCTCAAGGATGTCGACTCGTTTTTGATTGGCGCGCGAGTCGGAACGTTCGACTGCCAGCGTGACCTGATCGGCGAATGACGAAGCCATCTCGAGGTCGCGTTGCTGGAATCGCTTCTTGTCGGCCCCGCGAGCGACAACAAGAACGCCCGATTGCCTCAAGTTCACATCGAATGGCACGAGAATCGCTTCGTCCATATCCAATCGGTCGAGAAAACCGTCGGTCGTGCTCTCTTCGGTTTTGTCGACTATCCGCGGCATTCCCTCGGCGATGACCTCTCCGACCACACTTTCATCGAGCGGTAAGGCCAACTCTTCCAATTCCGAAGCCCCTTGGCCGATAGCTCGGTCGACCACGATGTGATGGCGTTCCGGAACGGCCAGGAAGATACAAACGACATCGGCGGCCGCGAGTTCGATCATGCGCTCGATCAGGATCTGGAGGGCGCTTTCCTCTTCATTGGCCAGCATGTACTTGTTGGTTTCGGTAAGGGCTGTCGACCACCGCTCGCGGTAGCGGGACTCCTCGAACAGTCTTGCATTGGCGACGGCGATGCCGGCCGAAGCGGCAAGTGCCTCGGCGATCGCTTCATCATCGGCGGTGAACTCTCCGTTGACCTGATTCGTCAGGTACAGGTTGCCGTAGACCTCATCGCGAACGCGGATCGGAACCCCCAGGAAGCTGTCCATCGGCGGATGCCCGGACGGAAATCCGCTGGAACGCTGGTCTTCGGCCAAGGAGTGAAGCCGGACCGGCCTCGGGTCTTCAATCAGGGCGCCCAGGAGGCCCTTGCCTTCGGGCAGGTGGTCGATTTTTGCGACGACGTCGGCCGGCATACCGACATGAATGAATTGTTCGAGGTGGCCATCTGCGCTGGTTACGCCCATCGCCGCATACTCGGCTCCGAGTAGCCTTCTCGCAACTTCTGCGATTCGGGTCAGAACGGTCGACAGATCGAGGTCGCTGACGATTGTGTTGCTGGCACTGATCAAGTCTCGCAACCGGGCCTGGGTTGCCATCACCTCGTGAGCCCGATCGATCAGTTGGCTCAGCAACATCTCGAATTCGAGCTTGGGTGCCTCTGAAAGCTGAATTCGCTTCGACTGATCATTCATGTGCGTACCGCCAGCAGCGCTCGGAGCAACTCGCGGTGGATCCTCCAACTCCACAATGACAGGTTCGCAAACAGCGTGTTCATGGGGACGTTGGTCCCTTCATTTTCGGCCGGATGGCCGTGTTGCCGCCGCGTCGCTCCCGTCAGGCTGAAGGGGTAGGTGATCAAAGGAGAAACCGATGCTAAGCAAGCGCTTGGAACGCCCCATTGTGGTGGGCGTGGACGTAAAGCAACAGGCGGCGCTGCGCTACGCCCTCGACGAGGCGAAGTCTCAAGGCTGTGGAGTCAGAGTTGTTCATGCCTACTCTCTCAGTGCCACAGGACCAGCTCTGCTCAGCGGAGAGATGATGGACGCGGCGGCGGAGAGCGCCTACCAAATCCTGGATGCCGCACGCGAATTCGTCGAGTCCCAAAAGGTCAAGGTTCCCGTTGAATACGTGGTCGAGTTCGGGTCTGCAACTCAAACCCTCGAAAACGAATCGATATCAGCGAGGTCTCTCGTCCTAGGTCCCGAGAACGCTTCCTGGTACGAACGCATACTTGCCGGAGAAGTTGGCAGTTGGCTTGCCACCCGAGCTCAATGCCCGGTCATCGTCGTCCCTGACCACTGGTCT
>JBDSQP010000522.1:0-1890 GCA_039929755.1 Aeromicrobium sp.
CGGCGACCGTCTTGCTGGATTGATTGCTGAAGACCAGACGACCGCTGAGCACGGTGGCTTTGACGTCGGCCAGCTTGAGTAATGATGACGGGTAGCCGTTGATGAGATCTTGTGTGATCCCCGAGGCCACGGCGGTGTTGGCGCGGCGCAGCATCGAATCGTCGAGTGAGCTCTGGAGTTCGGATCGCACCGTGATGAAGATCAGGGCGCTGACGACAGTCAGGGTTGCAGCGACAGCGGCTGTTGTGAGGATGGCAACGCGAAGCGCAAGCGAGACGCGAGCCGTCAACGGTGCGATCAGCGCGTGGAGCCTTTCGATCACGGCGGTGTCTCGCGCATGACGTAGCCGACGCCCCGCACGGTGTGGAGCAAACGTGGCTCACCTTCTGCCTCGAGCTTTCGGCGGACGTAGCCGACATACACCTCGAGGGAATTGGCGGTCGTGGGGAAGTCGAAGCCCCAGACCTCCTCGAGGATGAACGAGCGCTCGAGGACTCGTTTGGGTCGGCGAAGGAACAACTCGAGGAGGTCGAATTCGGTACGGGTCAGGGTCAGGCGACGCTCGCCCCGAGTGACCTCGCGCGTGGCGACGTCGAGCGAAAGATCTGAAAATTGGAGTGGCGGTCCGAACGGTTCGTCGCCGGGAGTCTGAACCGTGCGGCGAAGCAGGGCGCGTATGCGGGCCAACAGCTCCTCGAGGGCGAAGGGCTTGGCAAGGTAGTCGTCTGCGCCGGCATCGAGGCCGTCGACCCGATCGGAGACCGCGTCGCGGGCGGTCAGGACAAGGATCGGAACGTCGTTGCCCGCATTGCGCAGGGCGCGGGTGGCTTCGAGACCGTCGAGTTTGGGCATCATCACATCCATGACGATGGCGTCCGGGTTGACGTGCGGCACACGGGCGAGGGCTTCGGCACCGTCTGAGGCCACTTCGACCACATACCCGTTGAACTCAAGGGAACGCCTCAACGAGTCGCGCACAGCGCGGTCATCGTCGACGACAAGGATTCGCATAGGTGAATTGTGCACGGCCATCCTGAGCCTTTCCTTAACGAGCAGAGTCTAAGAAGTGCGGTTCAGGTTTCCTGGCCGGCGGTGCCGTCCAGAAGTGATTGAGCGGCCGAAGCGGCCCGCGCGCCGTAGGTGCCGCCGAACATAACCGCGTGTACGAGCAGCGGATGCAACTGGTGAAGGGGCACGCGTGCACGCCAACCGTCGGCGAGGGGAGCAGCTTCGTTGTAGGACTCGATGACCCGCTGGAGGTGCGGCGTCCCGAAAAGGGACAACATGGCGAGGTCAGTCTCGCGGTGGCCGCCGTGCGCCGCCGGATCGATGAGCCAGGCGTTGCCATCGGAACTCCACACCACGTTTCCGGACCACAGGTCGCCGTGAAGCCGCGAGGGCTTTTCTTCCGGGCCTGCGAAATCGTGTATGCGTCGCATGACGGTCTCGATCGTGAGCGCCTGTTCGTGGGTGAGCGACTTACGGTCGACAGCAGCGCGGAGGTAAGGCATGACTCGACGGGACGCAAAGAACTCGGGCCAGGTCGGAAGTGTCCGGTTGGGCAACGGAGCGAGCCCGATGAAACCGTCCTGTTCCCGGCCGAAGGCGGGGGCACCGGCCAGATGGGTTACAGAAAGGGCCCGCCCGAAGGCTTCGGCTGCATCGCTGGTGGGGCGACCGGGTTCGACCCAGGCGAGGATCACGCAGTCGTCGGCCGCGGCGAGCAACTCCGGAACCTTGGCTCCTTCGGCCTCACGCAGCCACGTCAGGCCTTCGCTTTCACTGCGGAAGAAGCCATCTGGGGCATGGGACCGGGTCTTCATCATGGCGCTGCGTCCATCGGTCAAGCGCAGGCGCGTGGCGGTGCAAATATCGCCTCCGGCGACGGGG
>JBDSQP010000523.1:0-3851 GCA_039929755.1 Aeromicrobium sp.
TCAGATCGGTCATCTCGCGGGAGTGATCGACCGGGAAGATGAAGTTCGAGGCGTGTCCGGTGGAGCCGCCGGGGTTCGGCAGGGGACCCTTGTCGATCTGCACGATGTCGCGCCAGCCCAGCCGCGCCAGGTGGTAGACGAGGCTGTTGCCGACGATTCCCGCTCCAATGACGACAACGCGTGCGTTTCCAGGCAGTTCTGACATCGCGGTTCCTTTGGTCTTCTTGATCGACATTGTTGCGTATGATGCACTGCAAATCGCTATGCGAAACAACGTGTTTCTATCGTCTCTGTCAGCGGCCCGGGTGTCAAGAGTGAATCGGTCCTTGTTTTGCGCTGGAATGGCGTACGCCCCGAAGGTCGAAACCTTCGGGGCGTACGGCGTTCATACCGAGCAATAGTCGACTGGCTACTTGATCCAGGCGTCAACCTTGTCCGGGTTGTCCTTGATCCACTTCGCGGCGGCATCGTCGGCAGACATTTTGTCCGCGGCGATGTACTTGGCGACCACGTTCTGGTCGTCGTTGGTCCACTTGAAGTTCTTAATCGCCGCTGCTGCCGGGCTACCGGAATCGGCGAACTTCTTGGCAACGATCTTCTTCAGCGGCGTCGACGGGTAGTCACACGCCACCTTGGCCGGAACAGAGTCGCAACCTGTCTTGTACTTGGGCAGATTGACGTGCACAAGCGGGACTTCGGACAGGAACCACTGAGGAGCGTAGAAGTAGCCGATCAGCGGCTTCTTGTTCTTCTCCGCCTGACGGAATCCCGTGATCAGCGCCGCTTCACTGCCGGCGTAGACGACTTTGTAGTCCAGCTTGAGATTTTTGACCAGGGCTTCGTCGTTCGTGACGTACGAAGGATCGCCGTCCAGGAACTGTCCCTTGCTGCCCGACTCCGAGGTCTTGAACAATTTGGCGTACTTGTTCAGGCTCTTGTAGTCGGTGATGTCCGGGTACTTCTTGACCATCCACGGCGGGACGTACCAACCGATCTGACCCACGTTGCCCTGGGTGCCTTCGTCGACGGCAACCTTGGTGTCAGTGATGTACTTCTTGTAGAGATCCGGGTGACCCCAGTCCTCGATCACGACATCGACAGTTCCCTTGGCGAAGCCCTGCCAGGACACCTGCTCGGCAAGGTCTTTGTAGACCACCTTGCACCCGAGCTTCTGGGCGATGACCTGACCGATGACGTGCGCCGAGGCCTCGTAGCCGACCCAGGGGTTCACGGCCATGTTGACGGTCGCGTCGCACTTCTTGCCACCGGCAGTCTTGGTGTCCTTGATCCCCCCGCTTCCACAGGCAGAGAGTGCAAGAGCCGCGCAGGCCGCAAGTGCGGTCAGCCGAGCTCCCTTTGACATTTTCTTCATCCGAACTCCTCTAAATATCGTCACGATTTTCACATCGGCCACCACGCCGGAGGCGAGAGTGTGAATCGTGACGTTCCACCCGTCTGCGCCCGGCGGGCCGACGTTCCTTGTGCCATCCGGTCCATCATGATCGCGAGGGCGACGATGGCGATGCCCGCTGCGAGTCCCTTTCCGAACAGAGTTGCCTGCGTGAAGCCTGCGTAGGTCAGGTAGCCGAGAGCTCCAGCTCCGACGAAACCACCGATCACGACCATCGAGAAGACGTAGAGCAGGCCCTGGTTGGTCGCGAGTCCTATTCCCTTGCGTGCCATCGGCAGCTGGACCTTGACGATGAGTTGCCAACGGCTCGAGCCGGCCGATTGCGCGGCTTCGATGACGGTCGGCGATACCTCACGGATGGCGTCACACACGAGCTTGATCGCGACGGGCGCGGCATAGATGATCGCGGCCACTATTGCCGTGAAACGTGTTGGTCCGAAGAGCGCGAGCGCTGGGACCAGGTAGACGAACGGTGGAACGACCTGGGCCGCGTCGAGGGTCGGCCGTATGACGAGATCGGCACGCGCGCTCGAGGCCATCCATACGCCCAAAATGATCGCCAGAGCCATCGTCAATGCCGTCGCCACCAAGGTCATGGTGAGGGTGACCATGCTGTCCTGCCACAGGCCGGTGACCAGGATGATGCCGATGCAGACGATCGATGTCCGGAAGGACCGGATTCCGCCGATAAGGATCGACAACGCCAGGAGGGCTACGGCGACGAGCCACCACGGTGACTGCGAGAGCAATGATTGGAGCGGGTTGAGGCCGCCGTAGGTTATGACGTTCTTGATCGCATTGGTCGACGATGCCGCATTGTCGGACACCCACGTCGACGTCGATGCGGCCGCCCGAGAGAACGGGCCTCCGAAGTCAGGGCTTGTCGGGAAGTTGGCAAGATCGACGAACTGCCTCGAAGCCCATACGCCGACCGCGGCAACTGCCAGGCCGACACCAAGAACGATCATCCGGGTGCGCCTGCCGTGTTCGGTCGGAAGCGCCTCGCTGCGAATGCTCGCGGCAGTGGTGACGCGGTCAAGCATGATCGCCATGATCACGATGCACAGACCGGCGGTGGCAGCCGTTCCGACATCGAGGGACTCAAGAGCCTTGATGACGGGCTTGCCGAGACCGGGACCATCGACGAATGCGGCGATCGTTGCCATGGACAGTGCCGCCATGATCGTCTGGTTGACGCCAACGATGATGGTCCTCTTCGCCATCGGCAGTTGCACCTTCACCAGCATCTGTCGCTTGCTGGTGCCCAGCGACTCCATCGCTTCGATCGTCTCCGCCGACACGGTTCGGATGCCGTGGGCAGTGATGCGGATGACCGGCGGCAGCGCATAGATGAGAGTCACGATGATCGCCGATGACGCACCGATGCTGAAGAACAGCGTGATCGGCAGCAGGTAAACGAACGACGGAAGTGTCTGCAATCCGTCGAGAATCGGGGTTATGGCCGCCGTAGCCCGCTTGCTCCGTCCCATCCAGAGGCCGGTCGGGATGCCGATGACCAGGCAGATCGCGACGGCCATAAAGGTCACGATCAGGGTGTCCATGCTTTCGGGCCAGTAGCCGAGCAGTCCGAAGAGGGCGAAGCTGACTGCCGTGAGGATCGCCATGCGCAACCCGGCGATCGCCAGGGCGACCCATACCGCGATCAACAGGATTCCCAGCCAACCGATTTCGGGCACGGGGCGTGGGAACGCGGGCTGGCTGACGAGATTCTGCAGGAACGTGGTGACCGATTGGATCGCATCGCTGATGTGGTTGAGGAACTGCAGGACCGGGTTCGAATCTTGTGCGGAACTCAGCTTGTCGCTGAGGTCGCCGAGCCAGTTCTGGAATCGGGTGATGTCGGACCGCGCGAGCGGAAGCGTTGCGATGCCCTTCAGTGGAATGCTGGCGATCACGAAGATCGCGAGAACCCCGCCGATGATCCAGCCACGACGCGAAGGCGTTTCGTCGGCGGGCGGCGGTTGCTGCTCCTTGTTGACCGGTGGCGCCGTCGCCGTATCGACGCTCACGCTGCACCACTTCTCTCCTCAGCGACAATGACGCGCAGGATGTCCTCGTCGGTGACGATGCCCAGAAGTTTGCCGTTTTCGACCACCTTGATGGGCTTGTCCGAATCGAGCACCAGTCGCGCGGCCTTCTGAACGACCGTTGTGGGCGGCAACTCCGGGCCGTCGAGCGCGTCAGTGTCCGATGGTGGCCGCATGACCCATTTGAGTGTAAGCACGTGTGACTTGGGAACTTCGCTGACAAAATCGCGAATATAGTCATCCGCAGGAGCGCCGACAACTTCGTCGGGTGAGCCGACCTGCACGACTTCGCCGTCGCGCATGATCAGGATTCGGTCGCCGAGCTTGAGGGCTTCCTGGAGGTCATGGGTGATGAAGATCATTGTCTTGCCGACCTGCTCATGCAGGCGGAT
>JBDSQP010000524.1:0-2414 GCA_039929755.1 Aeromicrobium sp.
AGCACGCAGTCCGAACTCGCCACCGGCTTCGACGGCCTGCATGAACTCGTCGTTGACGCGGATCGAGTTGTTGGCGTTCTGGTATTGCACCGAGGTGATGTCGACGCCGCCGAGGTCCATGTCGTAACCGGCGTCGCGGAGGACACTGATCTTGTCCTCTTCGCGTTCCTTGGTGTGGATGAACTCTTCGATGTCGGGGTGATCGACGTCAAGGACGACCATCTTGGCCGCGCGACGCGTGGCGCCACCGGACTTGATGGTGCCCGCCGAGGCGTCGGCACCACGCATGAAGGAGACCGGACCGCTGGCCGTACCACCGGAGGAGCGGAGCAGCTCCTTGGAAGAACGGATGCGCGAAAGGTTGAGGCCCGCACCGGAACCACCCTTGAAGATCAGACCCTCTTCTTTGTACCAATTGAGGATCGAGTCCATCGAGTCATCCACCGCAAGGATGAAGCAGGCGCTGACCTGCTGGGGGCTGGACGTGCCCACGTTGAACCACACCGGAGAGTTGAAGCTGAAGACCTGGTGCAAAAGCATGTAGGTCAACTCGTGCTCAAAGATCTCTGCGTCGGCGTCATTGGCGAAGTAGCCGTGCTCCTTGCCGGCCGCAACGTAGGTCAGGACGACTCGGTCGAGGAGCTGCTTGAGGCTCGACTCGCGTTCGGGCGAGCCGATCGCGCCTCGGAAGTATTTGGTCGTGACGATCGTCGAAGCGTTGACGCTCCAGAAATCGGGGAACTCCACACCGCGCTGCTCGAAGACATTCTCGCCGGTCTTCCAGTTGGTCTGGACGACATCACGGCGTTCCCACGTCACCGCGTCATAGGGGTGAACGCCCTCGGTCGTGTAGACGCGTGCGACGTTGATGCCCTTGCCCGATGCCTTAGCCGAGGCCTTGCGAGCGGATCCTGGTCCGCTGACCGTTTCTGTCATTCGTGGTGCTCCTTTGTATGCGGTGTGGTGTGCGGTACGTGCTTTGTTTCAGTGTCTAAATTTGTTTCAGTGCCACGGGGCCGTTCAGAATCGAGATTTGCGGCCATCAGGCTGGCGACCTCATCGGCGAAATCGTCGGCGGACTCGAACGCCTTGTAAACGCTCGCGAACCTCAGATAGGCGACTTGATCGAGGTGCTTGAGCGGCTCAAGGATCGCGAGCCCCACCTCGTTGGCGGGAACCTCGGCCTGGCCGGATTCGCGCAGGGTGTCTTCGACCTTCTGACCCAGACGGGCCAGGTCATCATCGGAAACGGGACGGCCCTTGCAGGCCTTGCGTACGCCGGCGATTGCCTTGTCGCGCACGAATGGTTCGGTGATGCCAGAACGCTTGGCGACCATGAGCTGCATTTGCTCGATCGTCGTGAAGCGCTTCTCGCAAGCCGAGCAGACGCGGCGGCGGCGGATGGCTCCGCCCTCCTCGGCGACCCGGCTGTCGAGGACACGGGTGTCAGTGTGTTTGCAAAAGGGACAATGCATCGCGTACTCCTCTCATACCGAAGGCCGAACCCCGTATGAACTGGGGACAAAAGTGTGGAAATCGTGTGGGTAATGCAGTTTTTCTGTGGGCTGCGACCCACAAGCTGTGCAACTAGATGTGGATAACTACATCGGTGTAAGTACTAGATGTAGTGGTAACCATACGCCCGCGATGGGGCTCATGCAACACGTTTCCATGAGGTTGTGACAGTTTTTTCCACAGCCCCTGAAACTGCAGGTCAGGCAGGGTTTTTGGGTCCAAAATGCGGCGTGTCGGCATACCTATTTCAACGCCTTCCGGCGTGTCGGGATTCCCTTTTCGGGAGGTTCGAGAAGGTCTAAACGACCGTGACGCTCACAAGGCGGCCGGCAGCCTTCGCCAGTTTGCGGTCGCGTGTCACGAGGGTGGCCTCGAGAGCTTCGGCCAACACCACATAGGCAGCGTCATAGGCGCCGAGCCCTTTGCCCAACTCGAATGCTCTGCGGCGGAAACCGTCAAAAAAACTCCACCGCGCAATGGCCAATTCATCGAATGCTGCCAGGGCATCGAGGGCAGCGGACTCACTCAGCGCACCAGACAGAGTGACCCGCTTCAACGCGGAAACGACTTCATAGTCCAACAACTGCGGGGCGGCCAGATCATTCGACGCCAACACGACGCGCAAGCGGGACAAATTGTCACTCTCGGCGGAGATGAGCGCATCGACGATCGCCGACGCATCGACGACAATCACGAATGGCTGTCGCGATCTGCCCTGATGATTTGTACGGACGAACCAGCCAGTTTCTCGGACCGCCGGGCGGCGCGTTCGAGAACTTCCGCAACGGATGGCCGCGCGGCCCGTTCGACCAGCAACTCCAGCAAATAATCATTGAGCGAGCGGCCCTCGGCTGCAGCTCGGGCTTTGAGCGCACGCCTAGTGTCTTCGGGAACATTCC
>JBDSQP010000525.1:0-4751 GCA_039929755.1 Aeromicrobium sp.
CGAACGCCTTGAAGTTGCCCGGGTTGACCCGGACCGCCGCGCAGCCGGCGTCGATCGCGGCGAACACATACTTGGGCTGGAAATGGATGTCGGCGATGACCGGAATTTGCGAATGCTGGGCGATTTCGGCCAGCGCATCTGCGTCGTCCTGGCTCGGGCAGGCCACGCGGACGATGTCACAACCGGCGGCAGTGAGCTCGGCGATCTGTTGGAGCGTCGTGTTGACGTCAGACGTAAGAGTCGTGCACATCGACTGGACCGAGATCGGCGCATCTCCGCCGACATCGATCTTGCCGACCTTGATCTTGCGGGTCTTGCGTCGCGGCGCCAGGATCGGCGGCGGCGCTTCGGGCAATCCGAGATCTATGGTCATGTCAGCTTCACCGGGTTGACGATATCGGCATAAATCAGAATCACACTCATGATCATAAGGAGGGCGCCGACCACGTACGCGACAGGCAGCATCTTGGCGACATCGACGTAGCCAGGGTCGGGGAGTTTGCGCAGTCTGGCCCAGCCGCGGCGGGATGCCTCGTACAACGTGCCGGCGATATGGCCGCCGTCGAGCGGGAGCAGGGGGATGAAGTTAAACAGGGCCACGAACAGGTTGACGGCGGCGAGGAGGCTCAGGATTCGTTGGGAACGTTCGACCCAGTTCGGATCGTCGACAGTCACCATCTCACCGGCGACGCGGCTCGCGCCGACGACGCTGATGGGGCCGTCCGCTTCGCGCTTGCCACCAACGGCGGCATGGGCGACGGCAACCATACGCTGCGGCAAATGGATGATGACCGATGCGGTTCCCTTGGTGTAGTCCCACATCTGATCGGCGACAAATCCCGGTCCTTGACGCTGGTTCTCCAGGGTTGGTCCGACCCCGAGGAAGCCGACATTGACTGTCTTCGCAGGGTCGCTGATCGAGGCCCGCGCGAGAACCGAAGTGTTGACGCTTCGCGAATAGGTCGCGCCGGCTCGCTCATAGGTGATCTTGGCGACCCGGTCACCGTTGGCACGGATCATTTTGGTGAGTTGGTCCCAATTGGTGATCGTTGCTCCGTTGAACCCGGTGATCGTGTCCCCCACCTTGAGACCGGCGAGCTTGGCCGGCGTGACCGGATCTTTGTCGGTGCAGGTGCGGGCGGCCTCGGCATCGCTGATCGCACAATCGGCAACTGACTGGACCGTCGTGGTCGGCCTCATAGCGCCAAAGCCCATGAACACGATCGCAAAAAGTCCGATCGACAGGACTACGTTGACCATCGGCCCGCCGGACATGACGATCAACTTCTGCCACCAGGGTTTGCGGTAGAAAAGTCGTTCCTGATCCTCGGGGCCGACGTGTTCGTATTCGGCGTCACGCGCATCGGAAATCAGTTGTGTGAACAACCCCGTATTGGTTTTGCGAAGTTCGGATGGATCATGCCCTTTGGCCGGAGGGAGCATTCCGACCATCTTGACGTAACCGCCGAGCGGGATGGCTTTGATGCCATATTCGGTCTCGCCCAGCTTGACTGACCAGATCGTCTTGCCGAACCCCACGAAGTACTGGGTGACCTTGACGCCGAACTTCTTCGCCGGATACATGTGTCCGACCTCGTGCAGGCCGATCGAGATGGCAACGCCGAGCACGAAGATGATCACACCGCCGGTGTAGATCAAGGCGTTCATCGGGTGTCACTCATCCTTTAGTCAGCACTGCATTCGGTCAGCTCTCTCGCACGGGCGCGCGCCCAGCCATCTGCCGCAAGGACAGACTCAAGAGTCATCTCGGTCAATTTTACGTCGGGGTCGCTCACATGCTCGCCGACCACAGTCTCGACGGTGTCAACAATGCCAAGGAAGTCCAAATCTCCCTTGACGAATGCCTCGACGCAGACTTCGTTGGCAGCGTTGAACACCGCGGGCGCTGTCCGGCCGAACTCCCCTGCCTTGCGCGCCAACATGACAGCGGGGAACGCCTCATTGTCGAGCGGGAAGAACTCCCACGTCGCGGATTGCGTCCAATCGCACGAGGCCGCCGCACCGGGAAGGCGATCGGGCCAGGCCAGGCCCAGCGCGATCGGCAGCTTCATGTCGGGCGGTGAGGCCTGCAACATGGTCGAACCGTCGACGAATTCAACCATCGAGTGGACGATCGACGTCGGATGGACTGCGACCTCGATGCGATCGAAATCGATATCGAAGAGCAGGTGCGCCTCGATGACTTCGAGGCCCTTGTTGACCAGAGTCGCCGAGTTGATCGTGATGACCGGACCCATGTCCCACGTCGGATGCGCCATGGCCTGCTCGGGCGTCACATCCGCAAGTTCGGCTCGGGTCATTCCCCGGAACGGTCCGCCGCTGGCCGTAACGATGAGTTTGCGAACGTCTTCGACGCGCTCGCCCCGCATCGCCTGGGCCAGTGCCGAGTGTTCGGAGTCGACCGGAACGAGCTGGCCTGGCTTGGCAGCATCGATCACGAGGGACCCGCCGATGATCAGGGATTCCTTGTTGGCAAGCGCGAGTGTGGTGCCTTTGTCGAGGGCCGCGAGCGTGGGCAACAATCCCACGGCGCCGGTCATACCGTTGAGGACCACATCGCACGGCGTGCGGGCAACATCGCTGGCAGCGTCGGGGCCGGCGATGATCTTCGGCATTCGGAAGTCGCCCTCGGCATAGCCGCGGCGCTGGGCCTCCACATACAAGGCAAGTTGGATGTCCTGCACCGCGCTCGCCCTGGCAACGGCGATCAGCGGAACTTCGAAGTCGATAGCCTGACGAGCCATCAGTTCGGGATGGCTGCCGCCGGCGGCGATGGCCACCACGCGGAACCGTTCGCGATTGGCGGCAATGACCTCGAGGGCCTGAGTGCCGATGGAACCGGTAGAGCCAAGAATGGCGACATGCCTGAGCATGCCGCCATTCTCGCGTACTGGTTGTCCGGGGGCTATTTGACCTCGGACCGGAGCAACCGGAGGATCCCGAGCCCCAGCGGAACGAACAGCCAGATGATCGACGTGACCAGCAACTGTGTCCATTCCTTGCCCGTCAGTACTTCGTTTCCGAACAACAGGTTCTGATTCGTGCCGAGGTCGATCCACGGCTGTGCGTCGCGGATTGCCGTCCAAAGTCCGGTCACCACGCTGAACACGATCGGGATGGCGAACGACGCAACGATGGCGGCGGCCGAGATCAGGATCAGAAGACCGAACGCAACACCCTGGAGGATGCCAATGAGCTGCCCGAGATAGAACTGCCCCATCTGGGCGATTCCGATGTTCCACGGATCAGTTCCACCGCTGACGGCGGTCATCAGCGTGCCGACAGCCATCGCAACAACGAAGGCACCGGTTCCGAGAACCACAGCGGAGACGATCTTGGCCCACACGGTGCGTATGCGCTGCGGAGCCAAGGTGAATGTGACCATTCCGGTGCGCTGCGACCATTCGCTGGTGACGAGGAGGATCCCCAGCACCGGCAACAGGATGCCCTGCGGGGCGCCAGAGGCTCCCATGAAGTTGGCCAGGTTTTTGTCCTGGTCCTTAGCCACGAAGAACACGATGACGTTGACGATGACCGTGATGACCGCGATGGCGATCAACAGCCAACGACCGGCGAGCGTGTCGACCGTCTTGCGAAGCTCGACCTTGATGAGCCGCGACATGGGTACGCCAGGCTTGGTCATGTCGATGGTTTCGAGATGCGTTGCGGTACTCATACCGTTACTCCTTCGGGGATCATCATGTGGTCGCGCTGTGTGTCGCCGGTGAGCTCGAGGAACATTTCCTCAAGACCTGCGCCTTCGGCAGCATGGAGTTCGACGAGGGCAACGCCACTTGCGGCGGCAGCCCGACCGACTTCTTCGGGCGTCGCGTCTGTGCGGAGTCCGCCGTCGCCTGATGGCTGCGCGGTAATGCCCGCTTCCGTAAGTGCGCGGGCAAGAGCCGAACTGTCGCCGGCTTTCACGAACGTGCCGGCCGTATGAAGCAGCTCCGCCTTCGTACCGCTGGCCACGATGCGACCGTTGCCGATCAGGATCAGTTCGTCGGCGATGACTTCGACCTCGTGGAGCAGGTGCGAAGACAGCAGTACAGTTCCGCCACGGTTCGCATACTCGCGGAGAAGTCCGCGCATCCAGTGGATGCCCGCCGGGTCGAGACCATTGGCCGGTTCGTCCAACATCAGGATCTTGGGGTCCCCGAGAAGTGCGTGGGCGATACCAAGACGCTGGCGCATGCCGAGCGAGTAGTTGCGGACACGACGCTTGGACTCGGCCGGTGTGAGGCTGACCAGCGCGAGCATTTCGTCGACGCGCGACATCGGCAAGCCCATCGTGATGGCGCCGAGGGTCAGGATCTCGCGACCGGTTCGACCGGCGTGCTGCGCAGAGGCGTCGAGAAGGACGCCGACCTGTGTGCCCGGATTGGGAATGTCGTGAAAATCGATGCCTGCAACGGTGGCTTTGCCACTTGTCGCAGGCGTGAGGCCAGCGATGATTCGCATGGTCGTGGACTTACCAGCACCGTTGGGGCCCAAAAATCCAGTGACCGCCCCCGGCCTGCACTCGAATGTGACGTTGTCGACGGCTTTGAAGCCGCCATACATCTTGGAAAGACCTTCAACTTTGATCATGGCCCCAGCCTCACAGGTATGTCGGAGGGCCACATCAGCCGCTCGGCTAGAACATCCGAGCCGAAAGTATGAGGCGGGGCGCGACCTTTGGCCGTCGCGCTCATGGCAGTTGCACCCCTAGCCTTGGGAGGTGCAACCCG
>JBDSQP010000526.1:0-6012 GCA_039929755.1 Aeromicrobium sp.
GCGCACAAGATCTGGCCCGGTACCCGCGCGCTGGCCCAACAACATCTCGATCGCGGACAGCGCGTATGGCTCGTGACAGCCGCCCCTGTCGAGATCGCCAACACAATCGCCCGTCGGCTCGGGCTCACCGGCGCCCTCGGCACGGTGTCCGAACACGTCGACGGCGTCTACACAGGCCAACTCGTCGGAGAGATGCTCCACGGCGAGGGCAAGGCGGTCGCGGTCGCGGCGATCGCAGAGCAAGAAGGTCTGGACCTGTCTCGCTGCTACGCCTATTCGGACTCCCAAAACGATTTGCCGATGCTGTCACTCGTCGGTCATCCGTGTGCCGTCAACCCGGACAAGAAGCTGCGTGCGCATGCCAAGGCGCAGGGCTGGCAGATCCGCGACTACCGGACCGGTCGCAAGGTAGCTGTGGCCAGCGCCAAGACCGCGGCCGTCGCGAGTGCTGCCGGCGGGACGTGGCGGGCAGCCCGGGTTATTCGTAGAAGATTCCGGTGACATAGCCAAAGTTAGGCGTTAGACTCACATTGACTTTGGGAGGGTCAATCGTGGATCTGCAATGGGGAGCGTTGCGTGTCGCCGTTGCGCTGTCCCACGCCCATCCTCAGGATCACTCGTTCCTCACCGCCCTTTCGCTCGCCGAGAGCCCTTCGGCCTTTTCGCCTTCAGGTGGCGGCGGCAATCATGACTACGACGCCGATCCACAGGCGTCACGCATTCGCGCGTTGGTCGATCTCGCCAAGGACGGCGACGCTGAAGCATTCGGACAGCTCTACGACCACTACGTGCAAGGCGTCTTCCGGTTCGTCTACTACCGCGTCGGATCCCGTCCGCTGGCAGAAGACATCACGAGCGAGACATTCGCTCGTGGGCTGCGTTCCATCCAACGCTTCAATTGGCAGGGCAAAGACTTCGGCGCCTGGCTGACCACGATCGCGCGCAACCTCATCGCGGACCATTTCAAATCGAGCCGTTCGAGGCTTGAGGTCGTGACCGAGGTCCTGCCCGAGAGCAAGACGCTCGTCGCCAGCCCAGAGCACGACGTCCTCTCGATGATTTCAAATGAACTTCTCTACGATGCGGTCAATCAACTTCCCAAGGAACAGCGCGATTGCGTGCTGATGAGATTCATCCAGGGATTGTCGATCGCCCAGACGGCAGCGGCCCTCGGCCGAAGTGAAGGTGCAGTCAAGCAATTGCAACTTCGCGCCATTCGTGGATTGTCCAAGCTCGTTTCGGAGGACATCCGATGAATATGTCGTATGTGAGCGCCATTACGCGTAACCAACTGACGTCAACAGTCGTTGACATATGTGTAATCGACAACCTCAGAAGGAATCAGTCATGATCGGGCCACGGGCAAGTATCGAGGCTGAGGCATTTGCCGATGCGCTCGAAGGTCGCGGACCCCGCAATGGCGAAACCCGCGAGCTTGTGCGCTTCGCGGAGAGCCTCTGCGAAGCCGCCGTCGACCCCTCTCCTGCTTTCCTTCTCAGCCTTCGCGCGGAGCTCATGTCCGATGCCTCCACAGTGCTCGTCGCTGCGCGCAAAACCGATCGCACTGCAACTTTCGACCGCCAGGTTTCACGCCCTTTGCGTCGGCGCTTCATTGCCGCAGCCGCAACTGTCGTCGCGATGTCCGGCACCGTCGGTCTTGTCGCCTCGAGCGCCCAGGCCATCCCCGGTGACATGCTCTACTCGGTCAAGCGAGGTGTCGAGAGTGTCGAGCTGGCGATGCACCGCGGCGACGCGAGCCGAGGCTCCTTCGAGCTCTCGCAGGCGAGCGAGCGTCTGGCCGAGGCACGTGCCCTTTCCGGACAGCAGGACTCCCGCAGTCAAGAGCTCGTCGTGAACTCGCTGTCCGAATTCACTGACAAGGCTTCTGCCGGATCTCAGTCGCTCTTTGCTGACTTCAGCAACGGCGGCGACCGCAAGGCGATCGACAAGGTGAGCGACTTCGCCAACTCCTCAAACTCGATCCTTGCGGAAATCTCCAACAAGCTTCCGACCGATTCGACCGCCGCGTTCAAGGCAGCTGCTTCGACAGTCACTGACCTGGTTGCGCAGGCGACGTCACTGTGCGTCGAATGCAATGTCCCTCAGCTGGCCTCGCTGGCAACCGAAATCAAGTCGGCGACCACACAGAGTTCGCCGAAGAAGTCGCAGTCGAGCTCGAGCAAGCCGACAAGTTCGGTGCCGTCAACCGTTGATTCGGTCGCCACAAGCGATACGTCCCCGGTGGTCCCCACTCAGGTTCCGCCGATTGTCGTACCCACCGTCCCGGCTGCAAACGTTCCTGACACGGATCCGATAGTTGGCGCCCTGCTGGGTGACGACGATCAGGTCGGCGTCGTGCCTGGACTCCTTGGCGCATTGCTCGGCCCCAAGTAACCTGCACCGTCAAAAGCGCAACTCAGAACGCCGCTTAGAAGAAGGCGTTTCCGCGATCCACGAGCAGTTTGTAGAGCGTCTGCTGGATCGTCTCTCGCACCTGATCCGTGACGTTGAACAGCAGCATCGGGTCCTCGGCCGCCTCCGGCGGGTAGGCATCCGTGCGGATCGGCTCACCGAATTCGATGATCCATTTGCTCGGCAGCGGGATGAGACCCAGGGGTCCGAGCAGCGGGAAGAACGGCGTGATCGGCAGATAGGGAAGGCCCAGCAGCCGGGCAAGGGATGGCACATTGCCGACAAGCGGATAGATCTCTTCGGCGCCGACAATCGACACCGGCACGATCGGCACCTGAGCTCGCATGGCCGATGAGACAAAACCGCCGCGACCGAACCTTTGGAGCTTGTAACGCTCGGCGAAGGGCTTGCCGATTCCCTTGAAACCCTCGGGCCAGACGCCGGCAATTTCGCCCGACGTCAGCAGCCGCTCGGCATCTTCTGCGCAAGCGAGTGTGGCACCTACCTTGCGGGCCAACTGGCCCACGAACGGGAGCGAGAACACAAGATCGGCACCCAAGGGACGCAGGTCGCGCCCTGAGTACTTCTTGACGGCATAGCCGGTGATCAGCCCATCGATCGGCACCGTGCCCGAATGGTTGGCCACCAGCAGCGCGCCGCCATCGACCGGAATGTTTTCGACACCGCGAACTTCGAGCCGGAACCACTTCTCGGCGATCGGCTCGACCGCCGCCGTGAAGATCTGCGTAATCTGCGGATCGAAACCGAACGTGTCGACTTCGTAGTTGCCCGAGATGCGTTTGCGCAGTGCCGCAATGATGCCGGCAATGCGTGGCTCCCAGTCGGCACCGAGAACGCGCTGGGCGGCACCGATCAGCGCCACGACGATTTCGTCCATCGGGATACCGGCGGGCAGGGGTGAGGTCGGCGCGGTCCGGGTCCGCTTTGCCGCCGCCTCGGCCGCAACGGCTGCGGCCTCTTCGTCCGTGACGGCGCGAAGGTACGGGGGCTTGTTCTCGGGGGGCATTTGCTTTTTGGCCGCGGGCCTTTTGGCGGCAGGTCTTGCGGCGGCAGGTCTTGCGGCGGCAGGCTTGGCCGTAGACGTTTCAGTCTTCGCAGCAACGGGCTTCTTGGCCACGGGCCTCTTTACCCCATTGCCACCGGCGAGGGACCGGGCGGCCGAAGACGGCGTCGCGTTGGCGTTGCCTCGGCCGGCCTTGCCGCGCGTACCGATTGGAATGGACTTGTTGCGCAGTTCGTCGTCGCTCATCGGGGCCCTCCTACGCCGGCAAAGATGCCGGGTTTGCTGGTCCGACGGTATTCGTCAAGAGTCTCTTCGGTCGAATGAATCATCTGGTAGCCAAAAATGTCGCGGAGTGCGGTCGTGTCGACGACTCTCCCGTAGGTCAGGAGGCGATGAAGGTCCGGAGGGATGTCCGAACCCATCACACGAATCATCCGGCGGGCTGCCGCGCCAAAGCCGAACGGCGGCAAAGGCATCACGGGGCGCCCGAGTCGACGGGCGGCCTGGCTGAGCAGGACGACTCCGTCGCCGGCAACGTTGAAGGTGCCGGGCCGGTCGTTGAGGACGGACTCGGTCAAGACGTTCAGCGAATCCTCAATGTGCAGGAACTGCAGCCTCGGGTCGTAGCCGAATGCCGCTGGCAGCACCGGGTTCTCGAAATACGAAGCAAACGGTGAATCGATCTCTGGGTGCAGGAGATTGGCCGCGCGCAAAGTGGTGATCAGGATGTCGGGCCGGCGACGTGCGAAGCCTCTGACGTATGCCTCGACCTCGACGGTGTCCTTGGGAAATCCCGACTTGACGCCACCCTTGGCCGTCGACGACTCGGAGAACATCGCCGGGTCACGCGGTGAGGTGCCGTAGACGGCCGTCGACGATCCGAGGATGAATTTCTGGACCTGCGGCGCTCGCTGGCATGCAGCCAAAAGCTGCATCGTGCCGATGACGTTGATCTCTTTGGTCTGGCCGCCGCGACCGAGTTGCGCAGGGCCGAAGCCCAGGTGAACCACCGTGTCGACTTCTTCGACGGCCATCACCTTGCCGACAACAGGGGTGCGGATGTCAGCTCGGACATACTTCACACCGCCGAGTTCACCCTCGGGCGGAACAACATCAATGCCGACTACTTTGTCGATACCGGCCGATTCGCCCAGATCAGCCAGCAGGCGTGCAAATCTCGACGCGAGATCGCGCGAAAGCCCAGTGACAAGGACGACTCGACCCATGGGCTACTTACCCAGACGGCGACGCTGTACTCGGGTGCGCTTGAGCATCTTGCGGTGCTTCTTCTTCGACATCCGCTTGCGACGCTTCTTGATGACAGAACCCACGGTTCACCCTCTAAAGAACTTGAAACTACGTTGTTCCAGCCTACGGGGCATAGGTCGTCATGCACCAACCGGGCCAGAACTACCCGGTTTGAAAGAAGGACTTGCTGAGATACGCCTCGAGAATGTGCTCGGGAACGCGGAATGATCGGCCAACCCGGACCGCTTCGAGTTCGCCGCTGTGGACGAGTCGATAGACCGTCATTTTGGAAACACGCATCTGAGCCGCAACTTCTGCGACGGTCAGGAACTTCAGGCTTGACGGCATACTGCACCCCTTGGATCGGGGCACGCGCGCTCTCCGGCTTCCCCACCGGAGAAGACGCGCGCGTGCTTGCGAAGAGACTAGTGCCTGTTGGGGCCATTGCGGTAGAAGTTGTAGAAATTGACCCAAAACCGCGAATTGCCCTCCCCATATGCTTCTTCTGGGCGCATCGGGGCCCGTTTCGACCTCTAGGGCTGCGGATCGAGACCGTTGATTGGAAAAGTTGCCGTGCGGCTCGCCATGATCGATCTGTCCAGCCAGCTCGCCGGGTCGTAGCCCTGTTCCCAGGGCCGATACAACACGTGACGCCCGTCAGTCATCCGAAGCGGCGCGGGCATACCGCGAAGTTCGGCAACGTGTGCGCGCCAGCGTTCGGGCGTAAGCGTTCCGGGTTCGATCGGGTTGCCGGCGACGATGGCCATCAAATGCGACCATGCGCGCGGGACGACATCCATCACGGCATACCCGCCGCCGCCTGTCGCGACCCATTTGCCATCACACACTTCGTCGGCGAGTTCCTTGAGCGCGACATACGACGCGCGCTGGCCGTCGATGCTCAGCATGAGATTGGTCAGCGGATCGTCCATGTGCGAATCGCAGCCCTGCTGGGTGACCAGGATGTCGGGCGCGAACTCGCGGACGAGCGGCGGGATCACAGCATGGAACGCACGCAGCCAGCCGGCGTCGGAGGTGCCAGGCGGCAACGCGACGTTGGCTGCCGAACCCTCGGCACCCTCGGCACCGGTTTCGGTCGCGAATCCCGTGCCGGGGAACAGTGTCTGCGGGCCCTCATGGATCGAAATCGTCAGGACTCGTGGATCGCCATAGAACATCGTTTGGACGCCGTCGCCGTGGTGCGCATCGATGTCGACATAGGCGACCTTGGTCGCGCCGTTGTCGAGCAGCCACTGGATTGCGAGGGCAACGTCGTTGTAGATGCAAAAGCCACTGGCGTTGGCCGGCATCGCGTGATGTAGTCCCCC
>JBDSQP010000527.1:0-4455 GCA_039929755.1 Aeromicrobium sp.
CTCGGCTGTCGGCGAGGAATAGGTCCGTACGTCGACGGTGCCGGGATCCTCAACCCGACTCGTGGGACTACGCAACTCCTCATATGCCTTGCCATCAACGGAACCGAGCGCGCCTCGGTTGTCGACAACCGAGCGCACCGCAGAAGCGATGGCTTCGCCATATCGGTTGGTGTAGCCGAGGGAGAGTCGGGGCGCGGGCCCGGCGGGCGTGGCGAACATGTCGGGGAAGTTGATGATGCCGCGCACATCGGCACCGCGGAACCCGTAGATCGACTGATAGGGATCGCCCACAACCACGAGATCGCGACCATCGCCGGCCAAGGCTTGAAGCAATTCGACTTGGAGGGGGTCAGTGTCCTGGTATTCATCGACCACCACGAGCCGCACGCGCGCGCGCCAGCGATCGCGCACCTCGGGATCTCTCAGCGTCTTGACCGCCTCGAAGATGAGGTCGGTGTGATCGATCGTGTTGGCCAGCGCGGCCACCGAGGTGAGTTCGTCGAAGAACCGCGCAGCAGCCCGCCAGTCGCTGCGACCCGCCAGCTCTGCCACCCGCTCCAGATCGACGTCGTCCATGCCTCGCGCACGCGCCGCTGCGATGAGGCTGCGCAGCTCGCCGGCCAACCCGCGCGTGCGCAATGCCGGACGCAACTCAGGCGGCCACTCTTCGGCATCTGTGCCGGCCAGCACCTCGGCGATGACGGAATCGTGTTCGGGCGCACTCAACAGACGAATGGGCTGGATAAACGCCTCGGATGACTGTTCTGCACGAAGCAGCGCGTAACAAAATGAGTGGAACGTCATGGCCGGGGTGGTGCCGGTGGTGCGCGCCAACCTGCGGGCGATGCGGGAGCGGATCTCGTTGGCTGCCTTGCGGCTGAAGGTGAGAACGACGATCTCGTCCGGGCTAAGCCCGCCGTTGTCGATCCGATCGACGACGAGCTCGACCAGTGTGGTGGTCTTGCCCGTGCCCGGTCCGGCCAACACCAGCAGCGGGCCGCCCCCGCCGGTCGCGAAATGGTCGACTACGGCACGTTGACTGGCGTCGAGTTGCGGCACGCTGACGGGCTCGGGGCTCGGGCGCTCCAACACATACTCAACGGGCATGCGCCTATCTCATCAGAAGGGGCTGACAGCGGACGAAGAACGGGTCAATAATCGTGGCAAGCAGTCCGACGAACGAGGAGATCCGACCATGACCACACGTCTCAATCCCTATCTCAGCTTCAGCGGCAACGCCCGTGAAGCGATGGGTTTCTATCAATCAGTCTTCGGCGGTGAGACCACTTTTATGACCTTCGCCGAAATGCCGGGCGATCATGATCCGTCCGAGGTCGACAACATCATGCATTCACAGCTGCTGACCGACGGCCACATCACACTGATGGGCGCAGACACCCCGATTGGTATGGGCGAACCGGGAGCGAATGGGTCGATCTCGCTCAGCGGCGAAGACGAAGGTGAACTCACGGGCTACTGGGACAAACTGTCCGGCTCGGGCAAGGTCATTGTGCCGCTCGAGAAGGCGCCATGGGGCGACAGCTTCGGTATGTGTTTCGACGGCTACGGCATCCAGTGGCTGGTCAACATCTCCGCAGCTCAGGCCTAGTCGCAGCCCACCCCTAAGAGAACGGGCCGTCCCACAACGCCTGCCGCATGTCGACCGAGGCGCCGCCGGACCGCATCGGGGTCTTCTCGACCCGGTAGTGCTCCTGCGCCCGGCCGATGTGCGACGGCGGCAGGCTGCCATCGGCACGTACCACCCGCCACCACGGCACGCCGCCTCCGTCATAGGCCATGACGGCACCGACCTGGCGGGGTCCACCCTCATCCAGACCCTGCTCGCTTATGAGACGAGCGATGACCCCATACGACAAAACCCTGCCGGGAGGAATCCGCTCAACGAGTGAAAGCACTCGTTCGGTGAACTCCTCCGACAGGGCCATAAACTTTCCCACCCTCCTACCGCTGAGCGGAACGCTTTTGTGGTGAATTGCCCCAATCTGCCACAAGAGCGTTCCTCCCAGCGATGAGGTCAGTACGAAGGCTGCGAGGGATCGATCTGGTTGACCCAGGCCACCACTCCGCCGCCAACGTGCACGGCGTCGCTGAAGCCCGCACCCTTGAGGACCGCGAGGGCCTCCGCAGATCGCTGACCGGTCTTGCACTGTAGAACGATCTGCTTGTCGCTGGGCAACTGTTCGAGTGCCTTGCCGTTGAGGAATTCGCCCTTGGGAATCAGGATCGAGCCGGGGATCTTGTTGATCTCGTACTCGCCGGGTTCGCGTACGTCGACAAGGACGAAGTCCCGGCCGCCGTCGGCGCGTTCCTTGAGCCAGCCGTCAAGGGTGACAACCGAGATCGTCGAGTCGGCGGCCGCATCGGCAGCTTCCTCGCTGATCGCACCGCAGAACGCCTCGTAGTCGGGTATGAGTTCTGTGATCGGTTCACCGTTGGGGTCGCGGCCGATCTTGAGCGTCGAGTAACGCATTTCGAGCGCGTCGTAGACCATGAGGCGACCGATGAGCGGGTCACCGATTCCGGTGATCAACTTGATCGCTTCGGTGACCATGATCGAACCGATCGAGGCACACAGGACACCGAGCACTCCACCCTCGGCGCACGACGGGACCATGCCCGGCGGCGGCGGTTCGGGGTAGAGGTCGCGGTAATGCGGACCTTCCTGGGCCCAGAAGACCGAAACCTGACCTTCGAAACGGTAGATCGAACCCCAGACATACGGCTTGCCGAGGATGACCGCTGCGTCGTTGACCAGGTAGCGCGTCGCGAAGTTGTCGGTGCCGTCGACGATCAGGTCGTACTGGGCGAAGATGCCGAGGACGTTGTCGTTCTCGAGGCGCTCCTCGTGAATGATCACGTTGACGTACGGGTTGATCTCGGCGACCGATTCGGCGGCCGAAACTGCTTTCGACTTGCCGATATCGCTCTGACCGTGGATGACCTGACGCTGCAGGTTGGACTCATCGACGGTGTCGAAGTCGATGATGCCGAGCGTGCCGATTCCGGCCGCGGCGAGATAGAGCAACGCGGGGCTGCCAAGGCCGCCGGCGCCGATGACAAGCACCTTGGCGTTCTTCATACGCTTCTGGCCGGTCATACCGACATCGGGAATGATCAGGTGACGGCTGTAGCGGCGAACTTCATCAATCGTGAGTTCGTCGGCTGGTTCGACGAGTGGCGCGACCACGTCTTCTCCTTGGTGCATTGTCTGGGCGGTGCGGAATTCTTGCGGGCATGGGCATAACGCCACACCACGGTTCTATGTTCCCTGATACGCGCGCCAAGGGCACACGCGGTCCGCATGCTGGGCGCCACCGACTAGGATCACGATGTGACCGAAGCCGTTTCCCCTTTGCGCCCGCGGACCAACCGCCTCCCCCGCAAAGCGCGCCGCGAGCAGCTGCTCAGGGTCGCGCTCGAGGTGTTCGTCGAGCAGGGTTTCCATTCGGCGTCAATGGACGAGATCTCCGAACGCGCCGGCGTATCCAAACCCGTTCTCTATCAACATTTCCCCGGCAAGCTCGACCTCTACCTTGCACTTCTGGAGACCTCAGCCGACACCGTCGTCGATAGCGTACGCGAGGCGCTCGCCTCGACTTCGGACAACAAGCGACGCGTGCAGGCGACGATTGCTCATTGGTATGACTACGTGTCCGAGGAGACCGCGGCGTTCCGCCTCGTGTTCGAGTCCGACCTCGCCAACGACCCATCCGTACGCCATCAGCTCGATCGCGTCCTGCACGAAACGGCTGCCCTCATCGCCGAAGTCATCCACGACGACACCGGCCTCCCCGAAGCCGCGTCACACTTGCTCGCCGTCAGTCTTGTCGGCATGGGCCAGGTCGGCGCGCGTTATTGGGTGGACAACAATTCGACCCTCAGCAAAGAAGAAGCCGTGCAGCTGGCCATCAGCCTTGCTTGGCGCGGCATCGGTGGCTTCCCACGCACCGAAGAGGACAAAAACCAAGGAGAGGAATGACCGTGGAGGTCAAAATCGGCGTGCAACATGCCGCCCGTGAACTCAGTGTCGACACCGACAAGAGCGCCGACGAGGTGCAGGCTGCTCTGACTGCGGCCATCAAGGACGAAGGTGTCTTTTCGCTGTCGGACCCCAAGGGCCGCACTATCGTGGTGCCGGCGGACAAGATCGCTTACCTCTCATTCGCCGAAGACTCCGGGCGCAAGGTCGGCTTCGGAGGCTGACGCTTGACGACAGAATCGCGATTGCGCTGGCTACGCGGCGACGACTTCGATTCTCTCGGACCCAACGCCCAGACCAAGGGCCTTGCTGCCCGCCCTCATGCGGCCAGGCCCAGTTTTTCCATGCGCTTGGCATGGGCTTCGGTGATGCGGGCAAACATACGGCCGATACCGGCAAGATCCATGCCAGGACGGTCGACCGAACCGACGAGTACCGAGCTCAACGCATCGTGC
>JBDSQP010000528.1:0-6189 GCA_039929755.1 Aeromicrobium sp.
CTCGTCGCGGATTTGTTGAAGTCTGGCAAGTCGGTACGGGCGGTCGATGTGAAGCCCCAGGACGAGTGGTACCAGGTTCACGGTGATGCCGAGAACATCGTGGCCGACTGCGCTGACATGGGCGACGCCCACAAGATGATGGTCGGAGCTGAAGAGGTCTACAACCTTGCTGCCGACATGGGCGGCATGGGCTTCATCGAGAACAACAAGGCCGAATGCATGCTCTCGGTCCTGACCAGCACCAACATGCTTGTTGCCGCGCGTGACAACGACATCAAGAATTTCTTTTATAGCAGCTCGGCGTGCGTCTACAACGGCGCGTCTCAGACGGACTCCAACGTCACGGCGTTGAAGGAATCCGACGCATACCCTGCCGATCCCGAAGACGGCTATGGCTGGGAAAAACTCTTCAGTGAGCGCATGGCTCGTCACTTCCGCGAGGATTTCGGCCTCGAGACCAGGGTTGCCCGCTTTCACAACGTCTACGGCCCAGATGGCACGTATGACGGTGGCCGCGAAAAGGCCCCCGCCGCACTCTCGCGCAAAATCGCCCTCGCCGGCTTGACCGGCAACAACGAGATCGAGATCTGGGGCGACGGCGAACAGACGCGCAGCTTCATGTACATCGACGACTGCGTGCGCGGCGCGCAGGAGATCCTCGCCGGAGACTTCGTCGAGCCCGTCAACCTGGGCTCTGCCGAACTCGTGTCGATCAACCAGATGGTCACTCTTCTCGAAGACATTTCGGGAGTCTCGGTCGAGCGCAAATACAAGCTGGATGCCCCACAAGGTGTTCGCGGTCGGAACAGCGACAACACGCTGTTCCACAGCGTCTACGGATGGGAGCCCTCCATCAGTCTTCGCCAGGGACTAGAAGCTACTTACGCGTGGATTTACGACCAACTGAAGAGTCATGGCTAGGGAGTTCCCTCGGATCCAGGTGCACGATTTTTCCGGGCACCCATTCCAGGCGGACTTGTCCCGTGAACTCGCTCGTCGCGGGTTTCACATCGATCACGCGTTCTCGAACAAATACAAGAGCGGCAAAGGCCGGCTCGAACTCGCCGCCGGCGATCCGGACACGCTGACCTTTACGCCGATCCGGGTCAAAGCCGAGTTCGAGAAGTATTCGGCTCTGGGCCGGATTCGATTCGAACGGGCTTACGCCAGGGCCTGGAAGCGCCAACTCAAGGCCGCCAAGCCCGACCTCATCATTGCCTGCAATGTTCCCTTGCTCGCGCTCAACAGTTTCCGATCGTGGGTGACGCGTAAGAACCGACCATGGATCCTCTGGCACCAGGACATCTTCAGCAGCGCAATGGGAGACGAGCTGGATCGCCGGATCGGCGGACCAATCGCACGCCTGGGTCGAGCCTATTTCACCTTCGGCGAAAGCCGTACGGTCTCAAAGGCTTCGCGGGTCATCGCGATAGGCGAGGAATTCCGCAAGCAGTATGCCGAATGGGGCATCGACCCAGCCTCCATCGAGATCATCCCCAACTGGGCGCCGATCGACGAAATCACCATGGTCGATCGCAAAAACGATTGGGCGCTCGACCATCTGCCCAGCGGGAACGGACTCCGGTTGCTCTATGCGGGAATGCTCGGCCGTAAACACAACCCAAAGCTGCTGGTCGACCTCCTCGACGGGATGCACGAAATCGCCCGCGAAGTAGACCTGGTCGTGGTGTCCGAGGGTGAGGGCGCCGACGACATCCAACAATTCGCTGCCGAGCGACCGGACGCAGCCATCACCATCCTCCCGTTCCAGGACATCGATGACCTGCCACAGGTTTTCGGTTCCAGCGACGTACTCGTGGCGATCCTGGAACCCGAGGCGTCGAAGTTCTCCATACCCAGCAAGGTGCTGAGCTACATGGCGGCCGGACGTCCCATCCTCGGCCTCATGCCTGACGACAACCCGGCCGCTGACGACATACGCGCGACCGGCGGCTTTGTCGCAACACCGGATGCGGCCGGCGTGCGCGATTCGGTCAAATGGCTCTGCGGCTTGATGGACGATCCGGAACTGATCGCAACCATCGGAATGCAGTCGCGCCGTCTTGCTGAAGACAATTTCGGCATTGGGCCGATCACCGACCAGTTCGTTGCCGTGATCGAAAGTGCCTTGGCCCAGAAAAACTCCAGGAGCGCTTCACTTTGACCGCACCCATTCCCCTTCCCGCTCGTGTCCTGGTCAAGGGCTCGTCCACAGTCAGCTGGACCTCGTGGATGAGTGGCCCACGCACCGACTTCACCTTTCCCCGTGCGATCGAGGAAGAACTCCTCGCGGTCGGACATCCGGCCGAGGTGCGCAACGCCGCAATGCTCGGTACACCGACCAAGGACGTGTTCAGGGGCTTCGAGCAGGATGTCCTGCAATGGTCACCAGACGTGATCGTCATCATCGCCGGGCACTACGAGACCATCCACCTGTTTCTCCCCCACTGGTTCGAGCGCTATGCCAACAGGGTCGACCGCCGTCCGGCCGGTCGGTGGGGACGCCCCTACCGTCGGGCCATTCGGGCCGCATGGAAGTTCTTGGCGGTCCTGCAGTCCAAGATCGACGGACCTCTCGGCGCGCGGATTCTGCGACGCCGTTTGATCCAGGTGGCGAGCGATCTCGAGGGCTACCTCGACCTGGTCGCGCAAGTGGCGAGCCCGCTCGTCTACGTCCTGGAACTTTTGCCTCCATCAGGCAACAAGCACACGTGGTTCCCCGGAATGAGCGAACGCATCGACTTCATGAATGAGCAGATCCGGCAACTCATCGACCTCCGCGAAAAGTCCGAAGTCCGGTTCCTCGAGATCAGCGAAATTGCGCACAAGCTGGTTGGAGATGACCTCAGCGTGGCCACCCCGGACGGTTTCCACTACAGCCCGGCGCTGCATCGCGAGGTAGGTCGCGTGTTGGCTCGCGCCATCGAGGATTGGGCGAAGGACCAGCCTCACCTCACGACCGAGGCTCAGAATCCGGCCGCTGCCCGATGAGCGGCTCTCGCGAGAGACCACTCCGCATCGCGATGGTGCACAGCTACTACTCCAGCCGTCAGCCCAGTGGCGAAAACATCATCGTCGACCTTCAGATCGAGGCCCTGCGCCGGGCCGGCCACGAAGTTCTCGTCGTGTCACGCCTGACCGACGAGCTCGAAAAATCGTCGATCTATCCCCTCTTGGCAGGAATACGCGTTGCCACCGGGCGCGGTGCCAGCCCCCGCGATGAGATCGACCGGTTCAATCCGGACGTGGTGCACATACACAACTTGTTCCCGAACTACGGCCGAACCTGGGTCACGCACTACGCCTCCCGTTTGGTCACGACGTTGCACAACTACCGTCCGATCTGTCCGGGCGGCACCCTGTTCCGGGAAGGGAAGTCGTGCACGTTGTGTCCCGATTCCCACAGCGCAGTTCCGTCTATTCGGCACGCGTGTTTCAGGGATAGTCGGGCAGCGACGTTGCCCGTCGCCCTGGGAACCAGGTTCGACGACGACCCACTGTTGGCCTCGGCCGTCCGCATCATCACACTCAACGACGACATGCTTGAGCGCTACGCGATCACCGGAGTCCCCCGCGAACGCCTGGTGACCCTGCCCAACTTCGTCAAGGCTGCGGACCAGCCAGGCGAACACGACGGCGACTTCTGGCTGTACGTCGGCCGCTTGAGTGTCGAGAAGGGCATCCTTCCGCTCGTCCAGGCATGGCCCGACGGCCCCCGCTTGAAGGTCGTCGGAAGCGGCAGCCTCGCGGACGACGTCACACGCGCAGCGGGCCCGACGGTCGAACTTCTGGGCCAACGTCCCAACACGGAAGTACGCGCACTGTTGGCTTCCGCGCGAGGACTGTTCTTCCCAAGCCTTTGGCCCGAAGGGCTTCCCACGATCTACCTTGAAGCCTTGTCGGCCGGACTGCCTGTCGTCGCTTCGTCGGAGTCAGTTGTCGCCCGTCTCGTGCAGGAGGAAGGGACTGGTTTCGTCACCTCGGGGTCCGTCGCCGACGACATTGCTCGCGCGGATTCGGAGTTCCCGGCGCTCGTCCCGCGGTGCCGCGCGGCATACGAAAATCGCTACACAGAGTCCGCATGGGTGGCCGCAATGGAAGACCTCTACAGAGGCGTCGCAGCGGGTGCGGCGAGTTCGAAGTCGTAATCGTAGGATGTTGCCCATGAATGAGCCGATCGGACACGAACACGTCGATGCCGTTGTGGCGGCGCAGAACTCCAGCCACGCCGAAGGACACGACTATGACAAGGGATCCCCGCACCTGAGGCACGACAATCTTCGGGCGATGACCGAGAAGCGTCTGACCGATCTCGTCGTCGCGAGCATCGCTCGCACCGGTGCTTGCCGGGTCCTCGAGGTCGGTGCGGGTCACGGCACATTCACACGTTGCCTGCTCGCGGCAGGCGCCACCATCACCGTCACCGAAACCAGTTCGGCCAGCGCCGACCACCTTCGCCGACAGTTCGGTGAGTCCGGCATGGTTGAGGTCCGCTTCGATGAGACCGGAGAGGTGATCCTCGAAAGCGAGGACCGCTGGGACCTCGCCATCATGACGAGCGTCATCCACCACATTCCCGACTACCTGTCATTCTTGGACAGGCTCGCCGACCTCGTCGTCGACGGCGGCTCCATATTCACCGTGCAGGATCCCCTCTATTACCCGCGTATGTCCAAAGTCGCTCATGCCGCCGATCGCGCCTCCTACTTCGCCTGGCGCGTCGGACAGGGCAGCTATGGCCGCGGCATCGCCACCCGAATCCGCCGTATGCGTGGGGTCTATCTCGACTCCGAGCCCTCCGACCTGGTGGAATATCACGTCATGCGCGATGGCGTCGATGAGGAGGCCATCTCCGAGCGCCTCGGCAAGCTCTTCGAAAATGTCGACATCTTCCGCTATTGGTCCACCCAGTCTCCGCTGCTTCAGCGCCTCGGCGATCGCACCAAGATGCTCACCACGTTCGGCGTAGAGGCCACCGGACGCCGTCGGTGACCGACGAGACGCAGACCGGCCGCACCCGCAGAACTGTTGTGTGGGGGCTGCTCGACCAGATTCTGGCCAGCGTCTCGAACTTCATCGTCATCATCATCGCGGCCCGGAGCCTGCCACCGGTCAGCTTCGGCTCCTTCGCAGTTGCCTTCGAGGTCTACTACGTAAGTGTCTTCGTCGCCCGAGGCATGGCCAGCGACCCGCTGGCGACCGCCCACACCGGCGGCGATCCGGAAGAAATTCGTTGGGCGGGCCGTTCTGGGGCCAGCACAACACTCTTCGCGGCTTCATGTGTCGCCGTCGTGACCGCGGCAGTTTCGCAATTCGTCGGCGGAACGCTTTCACCGATATTGCTGGCGCTCGCCGTGCTCCTTCCGGGCCTCACGCTTCAGGACTATCTCCGCTATCTGTTGATCGTGCAGGGCAAGGCCCGTGCCATGTTCTTCAACGACCTGTTCTGGCTCGTATGCCAACTGCCGCTGATGTGGCTGGCCGTGACCCAGATCGGCGGAGGGCCGGCCCTTCTGATCGCGTGGGGCGTTGCCGGCACAATGGCGGCCATCCTGGGTTTGAGCCAGGCTCACACGAGTCTCGGGCGACCCCGGTTGATCCGTCCGTGGTTGGCCAAGCACCGAAAGCTGTGGCCGTACTTCCTGCTGGACAACCTGATCTTCCGGATGACGAACCTGATTCTGGTCGTGGTCATCTCGATGTCGACGAGCCTGGTCCAGGTGGCCGGCTTCCGTGCAGCCATGACTGTCTATGCGCCGCTCACCATCATCGGGCGCGGAATCGTCGGCGTAGCCGTACCCGAATTATCCCGACGACGGGACAACCCGATGGCCATTCGGCGAGCAGCATTGCTGATCGCCTGGTTCTTGGCCCCCACTGCGCTCATCTGGGCCGGTTTCACCCTGCTGATACCGGAAAGCGTCGGTAAAGCCTTCCTCGGAGACTCGTGGACAATCGCCGAGCCGCTCATCTTCCTTGCCGGCATCACCACCGCTGTTGGGTTGTTCACCGTCGGCACCGCGGTCGGCCTGAGGGCACTGGGCGCAGGCCGTGACGGCTTGACCGCCCGCATGGTGGTCTCGGTTCTCGGTCTCGTATGCGCCGCCGTCGGCGGATTGATCGACGGCGCCTACGGCGTGTTCCTGGTGCTGGCGCTCTCGGCACCGTTCCAGATCGCGACCTGGTGGT
>JBDSQP010000529.1:0-3782 GCA_039929755.1 Aeromicrobium sp.
TCTCAACATGACAGCCGTCGCGCCGAGACGACTCAGTGCGGCAACGACGGTGAACGAGCTCGGTCGCGTCTTCATCAGGACGCCGACCTGATCCCCCTGACGGATGCCCATGCTGATCATGCCCTTGACGACGCTGTCGACACGCGACTTCACATCGCTCTGGCGGTAAGCCCGGTCTTCGAACAGGAACGCCGTGTTGGTCGGAGACTTGCGCGCCTGCTCATCGAGGATCAATCCGAGTGACATGGGCGTGACCTGGTCGAGCATCTCGAGTCGGGCGAGGCGTGGCAACTGCACCGGTGCCGAAGACAGCAAGCCGCGGACCAGACCGACGGCGCGTTTGGCGCTCGATATCGCGAGGAGGCTGGCGCCGACACTGAATTCGGCTGTTTGCACCGCGAGGGCAGCGCTGGCAGTGGCGCTCATCATCGGCTTGTGCTCGACCTCATCGGCCGGAACGATGTCGTCGGGCAGCGGTGTCCCGGAAAGGCGCCACCTGACCCAGGCCGCCACGGCGGGCCAGGTGCGGTTGTTGGCGGTCGAACCGACCACGAGGCCGAAGTGTCCGGCCCGGAGGGTCAACTCATAGACGTCGGCCCGTGGAGCGGCGCGGTTGATTGCGCGTACGGAGTCGGGGTGGCCAATCGTGTCGGTTGAGCCCACGACAGTGAGTATCGGTACATCGATATCGGCGAGCGTGACCATTTGGTCCTCGATCGAGAATCCGCCCTGGAGCATGCGATTGTGAGCGACGAAAAGCTCAAGGAGCTCGGCAATGGCCGGGCCGGACCACGCGGTGAAGCCGTCGTTCTCGAGGAAGCGGCGTTGGCGTTCGCGTGGCAAGAGGGACTCGCGGTTGTGCAGTGCGAGCAGGAACTTGGCCTGGCTCTGAAGCGTCTTCGCCGGACTCAGCATCTTGAAGCCGGTCCGAGATGCCCAGCTCGGCAGGTTGATGTGTTTGAGGAGACCGCTTTCGAGGAGTCCTTCCGCGGCACGTGCGGCGATCTCCGGTGAAATCGGGAACGGTAAGGGGGCGCGGGCGTCGACCGGCGAACCGAAAGTCACGATCGAGTTGATGCCCTTGCCGCGCCGGTACGCCGCGGTCTGATAGGTGAACATTCCGCCCTGCGAATAGCCCGCAAGGACGACATCACGATTTGTGGCTTCGACGACCTGGTCAATGGCTGTGCTGACGGCAAGGACGTGATCGGTCAGGTTTCGTTCGGATCCGCCGGATTCGTGCTTCGGATCTCCGAAGTCGACGACCCATACGTCGAGACCTTCACTGTGGAGGCTGGAAACCGCTGACGAACTGGGCGTCACGTCCCAGACCTCCGCCGCGAGCATCAGCGGCGGGACCAACACGATCGGTTGCGCGTTCTCCGCGACGTCATCGGCGAAGTAGTGACGCAGGCGGAAGTTCAGCTGCTCCGACGCCACTGCGAAGGGCGAGGGCTCTTCGCCGGTCTCGAGTCCGCCGAAGCGAACGACCTCTGCGATGTTCCTGACCGTTGCCGCGACTCGTCGTGTCGCCGGGAATGAGTATCCACCCAGGGAGACCGGCTTGACCGGTGCTTCCTCATTGGTCATCGCTATGCCTCCAGCGTGTCGAACGGTTGTCGATCCACACCCTAGTTCTACCGAGCCATGCTGTCGGACCTTTTATGAGGTCAGGTGGTTTGGGTCCAGTTGAAGGTGAGTTCGACCGCGCGGCGCCAATTGGCGTATTCGGTATCGCGATGGGCGGGATCCATCTTGGGTGTCCACTCGGCGGCTCGATGCCAGTTTCGGCGCAGCCCTTCCAGGTCGGACCAATAGCCCACGGCAAGACCGGCCGCGTATGCCGCGCCGAGTGAAACCGTCTCTGCGACCATCGGTCGGACAACCGGAACATCGATCACGTCGGCGACGAACTGCATGAGCAGATTGTCCGAGGTCATACCGCCATCCACATTCAGAGTGTGAAGGTCCAGGGAAGAGTCGGCGTTCATCGCATCAAGGACCTCGCGCGTCTGCCAGGCGGTTGCTTCCAATACTGCGCGGGCGAGGTGCCCCTTGGTGATGAATGACGTCAGCCCGGCGATCACACCGCGGGCTTCGGGTCTCCAACGGGGGGCGAACAGTCCGTAGAACGCCGGCACGATGTAGCAGCCACCGTTGTCCTCGACCGTGAGAGCGAGGGTCTCGATCTCGGCGGCCGTCTCAATCAGTCCGAGACCATCCCGGAACCACTGCACCAACGATCCAGCTATGGCCACGGAACCTTCGAGCGCATAGACCGCGTGTTCGCCGGCGATCTGATAGGCGACCGTTGTCAGCATGCCGTGGTTCGACGTGACGATCTCGTGGCCGGTGTTCAACAGGAGGAAGCTGCCGGTGCCGTAGGTGCATTTCGCTTCGCCGGCCGCAAAGCAGGTCTGACCGAACAGCGCGGCCTGTTGGTCGCCGAGGGCCGCAGCGATCGGAACTCCCGCGAGGGGGCCGCGTCCCGGACCGTACGGGGCCATCGACGGCCGAATCTCGGGAAGGATCGCCTCGGGGATGTCGAAGAAGTTGAGCAGTTGGGGATCCCAGGTCAGAGTATTGATGTTCATCAGCAATGTTCGGCTGGCGTTGGTGACTTCGGTGACGTGAACGCCTCCATCGGGTCCGCCGGTGAGATTCCAGATCAACCAGGATTCCATCGTGCCGAAGAGCACCTCGCCGCGTTCGGCACGGCCGCGCAGTCCCGGCGTCTCGTCGAGCATCCAACGCAACTTCGGAGCGCTGAAGTAGGAAGCGAGCGGCAGACCGCTACGGCCCGCAATCCCGGTCGCTTCGGGCCGGAGCGAAAGCTCTTCGACAAGGGTGTCGGTGCGCGTGTCCTGCCAGACAATTGCACGTCGGACCGGCACACCGGTTGCTCGATCCCAGAGCACGGTGGTTTCACGCTGATTGGCGATTCCAACAGCGGCAATGTCATCGGCCGAGGCTCCAACGTCGGCTAGCACCCGAGGAATGAGTTTGCCAAGATTGCGCCAAATCTGGCTCGCATCATGTTCGACCCAACCGGGCTTGGGGAAGTACTGGTGATGCTCGAGTTGGGCGACTGACACGAGTTGGCCTGCGTGGTCGAACAGAATCGCCCGCGTGGATGTGGTGCCCTGATCGATGGACATCACGAACTTGGGGGCCACGGCTAGGACCCGGACCGGGTGACTTGTAGTTCGCGCGTGATGGCGTCGGCGCATTCTCGAACCTTCGCGACCATCCCCGGCCGTGCCGATCCCGACGTCTTGCATAGCCTGTCGACCTGACCGTGAATGGCAACCGCGGCAACCACGAGTCCACCGTGGCCACGGATCGGCGCGGCAATGCTGGCCTGATTGGGCGCGTACTCACCGAACTCGACGGCATAGCCGCACTCGCGGGTTTCGGCGAGATCGGCGGCCAGCTTGTAGCGATCGGTGAGGGTCCTCGCCGTATAGGTGGCCAGCTTTGGAGTTACGACTGCGGCGGCAGCGGGGAGAAATGCCAAGAGTGTTTTCCCAAGCGCGGTGGCGTGGGCCGGAAGGAGCGAGCCGACGTCGGCGCTTTGTGGTGAGTTGCTGGGGTTGAAGACGTAGTGGACGACGAGTACGTCGCCCCCGACCAACGTTCCGACCCTGACAGCCTCACCGGTCCTCGACGCAAGCGGATCGGCCCAATTCATACTGTGCGATCGCAATTCGTTGACGTCGAGGTAACTCGTCCCCATGTTGGCCAGCGCCTCGCCGAGCACATAGCCCTTGCTGGTCTGGTCC
>JBDSQP010000530.1:0-9712 GCA_039929755.1 Aeromicrobium sp.
GGCGCTTCCAGTTTGAGGGAACCCGGTTCTTCGGGGATCGTGAATTGAGTACTGCCACTTGATTGACGTTGATGTTCAAGTCGGTGTACGCATCGAGAGATCTCAGTTCGCGATATAGATAGTCATCATAGTTTGGGGTGACGAATAGAACTGATCCGCCGCGCTGGGCAACAGTTGCGGCCCATTGGGCGAGAGAGTCGATGATTGCTCCCGCCATCAATTCTCGCGGACCGTACAGTGCGTCCTCGATCTGAGCCGAGAGTGCCTGAAGCCACTTGTCGCCGCGGCGTTTCCTGAGCAGGGCCTCAGCGGTGGTTGCAGCTCGTTGCGGTCCTTGCTTTTCGACCCAATGGTCGATTTCCTTTCGTGCAAGGTTGTGATTAGGCCCCGTAATTGAGGACTCATGTGCAAGAACTCTTTTGACCAGGCCCTCCCAGCTGAGATCAGTTTGATCAATAGTCGCGCCCAGCCCCACGTAGACCGTCCAGTTTGCGGCACGCGCCAACTCAGCTATTCGGTCGTACGTGGCACCTCGTTGAAAGAAGTGGTCTCTGCTCAAAGCGAAACACCATCCTGCTTTATTCCCTCGTGTGCGAGCGCGGTGCACCCACATGGAGCGTATTGCCTCTCAGGATTTCTGGTGGGCAATGTGTCGCGTGTTGGGTGGCTCCATACCCGAGCAACCACGTGAACCTATTGATAGAAATTCAACGGTTAGGTACAAGACACCCCGCCTGGACCTGTGAGTTCATGCCTAGGCACGGTGCATGCCACTCTGGTTGGCGTGGTTTGCTATTCACAAACTTGCAACGATGCCTCATAATAATCCGCAGCAATGCGCCAAGATTTCCTTCATCGCATCTACAAACTCAAGACCACTATCGTGGCCCTGGTTTCATTCGGCGTCGGAATCGCCCTCCTCGTCCTGTCCCGCACGGCAGCGAATGACCCCTCCCTAGACTGGTTGGCTTTCTGGCCGCTCGGTGAAATCGGAGGGACACTAACTGCTGCCGGCATGTTCGGCATTGCCTGGGACTACGTCGATGGACAGGACAAGGAAGCTCGTGAAGATGAGCGGATCCGACGCCTCCTTAAAGAATCAGCACCCGAGTTTCGCGATGCAGTCGTCCAGGGCTTTGCGGTCAATAGTGAAGACCTTCAGCGAGTCGCGACACCGGAGCTGCTCGACGGCATCGCCACGAACGTGCTTGCGCTCCGACTCGGTGATCGCCAGTTCGCAGAAGAGATCTACGCTGATGTTCGTGATCAAGCCATCCGGGCCCCTGAACGTTGGTACGACGTTGACGCATCGATTCGACTCTCATCTATAGATGAGAGGAGCACCTTTGGTGCTCCTCGTTTCGAAGTACTCGTGAAATGGGAATACACCGTCGTCCCGTCGCACGCCGTCCAACGATTCGCGTGTCTGTCCGACAGGGACGAACTCCACGAGCTTGTCGCCGAGACCCCGTCGACTATCCCGTGGCTGATGACACCGCGTCCCGGATTCGATGCCCGGTCCGAAGGGGCCTTCGCGTTGCTTGAGTACCGCGTCGATGGTGAGAAGCGATCGATCCGCCGAGCCGCCCGAAAGAGCGGGCAGATATATACCGCCGGGATTGGCGAGGATCTGGTGAACGCGGGCAAGCCGGTTCGGATCAGCTATCTGTATCGGACGATCACGCCACGTAGCGGGCACCGACTGTTCTTCGAAGTGACTCAACCAACGCGCGGCCTGTCCCTCGACTTCGACTACTCCGACACCGAAATCTCGCATATGAGCGTCACCGACCTGGTGTCCAGTGCCGAGCGAACTCGGGTGGCCGAACTCCCCAGCGAGGTCGACGCAAGAAGTATCTCAGTCGACCTGCCAGGGTGGCTCTTACCTCGAGCCGGCTTTGCCTTCGTATGGACGCTTGCTAGCGAACTCCCACCAACGAACGAAGCCGATTCAACCAGCGTGCCAGCACCTGCTCAGGACGCAGCCTGACCGGCGCCAGCGGGTCAATCCAGTCTCCACCACCCATGGTTCTTCTCCTTCAGTTGCCCGAACCCTGATGCTACTTATAAGTCTGTAGACCTACTAGTAGCATTCCGGGAATTCTCAACCCCATGGAAGGTGAGCTTCAACGAACGTTTGGACGCAACCTTCGTCGCTACCGTGAAGCCCGCGGAATCAGCCAAGAAGACTTCGCCGACGTCTTCAAAGTTCACCGCACCTACATCGGCGGCGTTGAACGTGGGGAACGGAATCTGAGCCTCAAATCAGTTGAACGCATCGCCGCCACGATTGGGGCAGACCCCGTTGAACTCCTTCGAGGTGACGGAAAGCTGCCCGGTTAGCACGTGATCTTCCGAGAGACCGGCGTATGAAGGACGCGAGGCCCAACTCGCTTTAGCCTTTGCAGATGGACATGCAGGAACATGATCTTCACGATCTCAGGCTTGAGGTCAGCATGAACGCGGCCGCATGGCTGGCTCACTACGGTGACCATCTTTGGCAATTGGGCTCTCAGATCAACGATGACGAGATGATCGGTGTGGGCATCGTGAGTCAGATGGTGGGCCAGGTCGCTGAAGAGGCGATCAACGCCTACGTGAGCGAGCGCTGGTACGCCGGGGCATGCCTTACCCGTCAGATGGTTGAAGCTCAGTACCTGCTCGCGTATTTCGCCTCGGATATCTCGCAGGCGAGCAGGTGGCTACGAGCCAGTCCTGGCCGCCTCACAAAGTCATTTCGACCAGCGAAGCTGAGGGAAGCCGGAGGATTCTCCGGCAGTGACTACAAGATTCACTGCGATTGGGGTGGACACCCGTCTCCCGGTGGGCGATGGCTGCTGCCGAATCACAAGCAGCACGTCAGTTACGAATCACTCTGGATCGATCTCGGGCAGCACGCTACAGAAGCGGCCTTCTACGTATGGGAGGCAACAAGAAACCTGCCGCCCCTAAACGAATTGCTCAAAATCGTGCCAGAGGACCTACGAAACGATGTCACAACGCTGATGGGCGCACCGCCAGACGTCCTCACTGATTGGTACGCGTTGGATCCTCTCGCGGCGCGTATTTCGAAGGATGAGTTTGACCCCGAGTGGATTTCCGCCCAACTCGGCATCGAGCCATCGGAGAGCGAGCTCTGACCACTGCCATGGCTCGTTTGTCAGAGGTTCGTTTTCAACCATTCATTAACCTTGCTAGGAACACTCCAGGTTGCCCAATCGCATCCATTGACACAGACAACGACGACATCATCATTCGCGTCGACATGCTTTCGAATGCCGTCTCGAAGCTCCGTCGGCGTGAGGTCAGTCTTTACGAAGAAGCTGCTCTTGAGCGGCTTCGCCCACCCGTGATGTGATTTCAAGTACTTGATCAGATCGTCGTAGTTCTGTCCGGATTTGTTCAGGTCGTAGTTGACCCAGTGAACCGACATGGGGTCCTCGCATTCGCGCATTGAGCGTACGTCAGAACCGTACGGCTGATTTTGGCTCGCCGCTAGAGGTTACGAGCGATCGCCGCACCCTTTGACTATGTGATCTGTCCCGAGTTTTCCGGACGGTTTGGTGTGTCCCTCCGGACTGAGTATGTCAACTTGATTCGTGCCCACCTGTAGTCGTGATCAGCGTTGCGGCACGTGGCTTTTGGTGTGGGCGAGGCGGTAGGAGTCGGTGCCGTCGAGGGCCGCATGCGGAGCGGCCCACGAAGGACAGAGAGCCCGCCCTCCCATGTCCATCGTCAAATCATGAACGGAAGCGTTCCGGATACTTATGAAACACATGGAGCGTCGTCGGGCCCACAATCGCGCAAACTATCCCGATGACGAGGATGGTTACGCCGGCGTCTCCTCCGACATTCCTCAGAATCAGGATGATTCCCAAAATGACCAGAAAAGGTGACATCGCGATGCAGACGATCGCGTCAAATTTGTACCATTTGAGCCACATTCCTATCTCCTTAGTTGCATATTGACGAATGCGCCAGCGCCGACGCCTGCCGAGAAGCATACGAAGGCTCCCCCCGCAGCCGACAAGCCGCCGGTCGGAACGGCGGCGAGCGCTGAAACAGCGCCGACGGTTGCACCACAAAGTGCCTGGGTGGCAAACCCCGCGGCAAATGATGCCACAAATATCCCGGCGTTCCGCCAGGTGAAACTGTTTATTCGTCGCCCGAGGTCCTGCCCCGTCAAGTAGGCGTCCGCTAGTTCGAATCCCTTCTTCACGAAGTCGATGAAGGATCGGCCGTTCGGGTCCGCAAAATTGATGGGGTCGCTGCCGGCGTAGTTGTAGGCGGTCATGGTTTTGGGTTCGGTGCCGTTTCCGGGGAGTGGGTCGGGTTGGGTGAAGTGGCCGTGGGTGTCGTAGTAGCGGGCGCCGAGTTTGTAGTAGTCCTCGGGTCCGGTGGTGTCTTGGTAGCCGGAGATGTAGCGGAATGGGTTGGCGGCGGCTGCGCCGGATTCAGCGGTTTGCCCGTATGGGGAGTAGGTGTAGCTCGCGGGCGATTTCGATAGGTCGCTGGTGGCAACGGACCGTTCCGAAAGCCACACAGGTGCCCGTACGCCGTACCGCACGAACAGTTACGCCTCGCGCTTCAAGTGGTGGATCGTGGGATCCATCATTTGCGGCAAATTGGGACCATCAGTCCCTACAGTGAGCACCAACTATTTGAAAAGTCGGGGACGATGGAGTCGATGCATGGTCAAAATCAAAAACGGGACCTTCGGATGAATCCTTGGCCCGCACTTTTCGGGCAGAGCGCTGCAGCTGGCCTTGCGCTGGAACTCCTCGCGAGTATCGACTCGCGACCGTTCGATGCCATCGCGTTTGTCATGATTCTTGCCTATGCCCTGGGTGCCATGGGACTGGCGACATCGTATGCCTACGCCCTTCTCCGAGGTCGAGCTCAATCATTAAAGTCTTCCGCCGCAGACGGTTCGCGCAGAGATCCCCGACGCGTACTGTCCTTCGGCGGCCCAATACATCGCACCCCTTGGAGGAAGCGGCGAGACAACTTGGTGGCCGCCGAGGTGTTGTGGGTCGCAATCGCTCCGCTGACATTGCTGGGTTTGCGCCACGAGGGCATTCTGTCGAGCTGGGGAGAGTCGATATGGGTGACGAATATCGGGATCCTATTTGTCGGGCTCTCTACGTTGCTTACTATCGTCTTCGTTTCTAGTTTGATCGACTGGTTCTATGTGCGGCCGCGCCGGGATGGTCTCGTTTGCCTTCCGCCCTGCTGGGAACCCGCGAACGAGCGCTGGTATCGAGTCACGCGTACCTGGATTCGGCATCGCATGATTGCCGATCTGGCGTTCGCGACGTTCTTCCCGGTTACCGGTATCGCCATCATTTTCTCTCTGGGCTCAGAAGGTTCAGTGGGAAGTTGGGTCAGTCGCGTGGTCGGCTTCATCTTCACCCTCTGCGGCCTTGCTACGAAGTACGCATGGCCACGAGTCAAGACTGGAATGACCGCCGTGAGCAATTCCGGACTCACGTTTCACGTAGGTCAGACGATTGGCTGGAGATTGAGAGAACAGGATCGGCCTGGGTCTCCAAAGATGCGAGAACTGAAGCTATTCGGCCTTACCGCCCATTTTGGCGTTGGGCGAACGTATTCGATTCCATCGGACGAATTCTGGGAAGGGAGCGGAGGCTTCGTCTTCGACGTCTCGACCAAAGAGTCGAAGATTCTGCGGGCTAGGTCTAAGCATGAGAGCTCAGGTATCCCGAGTGAATCACTACCTGTGGCGGGCCTCCTGAAAGAAGGAGCTGTTACGGATCGTCGCGAGACGAAGTACTGCGGGCACAAGTCTCGGGGCGGTGGATGCCGACAGCTACATGACGAATGCGAACGAGACCCCTCACGCCACGAAACTCCTAAATGAATGCTCACCAGCGTCGGCGCCTCATGGTTGTAGGCGGTCTGAGCGGGATTGTTGGGCCATCGGTCCTTCTCGTCACCTTCGGCGCGCTAACCGCTCGCTCGTGGCAATTCTTACACCAGGTGGGCTGGTCCCCAATCCGTAGGACGCCTACCGAATGGCCGAGCCTTTTGGCGCTCGGGCCCGATGGCGCTTTGCTCAACGTCGCGTTTGGAATTGCTGCATGCTCTGCGCTGGGGTTGACCGCCGCAGTCGTCGTCTGGGATCCAGGCTTGAAGTGGTCTATTGTCACGGGCACAACGATGATCTCGGTGGGGCTATTCGGCGTGATTTTCAATGCAGATCTCCCGGAGGCGAGTTCCGAGTCATGGCACGCAGCCATCCACAATGGCCTCTACCCACTGATCCCACTGGGGTTCTGCTTGGCGGCCGCCGCATTTGCTATCCAACGTCGACCGAGCCCCGATGAACAGTCGATTGTTGTCGCTTCGCAGATACTCCTACCAGCCGCGTTGATCAGCTTGTCTCTTACCACTGTCGATGACATAGCCCAACTCGTTCGGTACTTCGCATTCAGCTCGATATTCGCGTGGACGATAGTTCTCGGATCCTGTTGCCGAAACGCGGGAGCAAGCTGCACTGAGAGGTAGCCGTACGAATGTGCGGCGCATTTGGTTCGAGCGCATGGTTTCGATTTCCCCGATCTGCGCCCGGTCGGCACGGAACAACTGATCGCGCGTAGGGTCAGCGAGTGGACGACGCCCGGCACGAAGCCACAGGTCGAAAGCAACTAGATCGGGTTGTCGAATACTCAAGCAGCCGATTACGGCTGATTGGCCTCTTTCTTGATTTCTTCTCCAAGGAACTTAGCAATGATCACATTGAGGCCGATTCCAACGAACCCGACAAACGCGATTGTGATAAGCCCGTTGCTCTTGTCCGCGCCAACCAGGATAGGTGATTCCGGGAGACCCAACCCCCACGCTGTGGAAGTCAGAACCACAGAAAGCACCGCTAGAGGAGCTATGAACTTGCTCTTCATCTTCGCCTTAGCCTTCTCGGTCTTCTCGCGGACTGAGAGTGCGGTGAGAACACCCGAAAATACGACCAGAGTTGCAAGACAAACCCATCTCCAACCGACATGCTGGTTCGGGTGAAGGTCGGTCACGGTCGGCGCTGCTACTGTCACTGTGATAACAGCGATCAGAGCCGAGTACGCTCCAACTAGGGGTGGCGAAAGAGTCTGCGTGAGCAACTCACCCAACGTTGGCGTCTTGACGTCTGGGTCGGGTTTCTCGGCAAGCACATCCGCTGCGATTGGCGGTTGAGGCGCTGGTGACTCGTCAGCGTCGCCAGCCAGGTTCGCATCGTCTCCGTCACCACCTTCGACGATCATCGGCCTTTCGGTCACCACTAACTGTGTCAGTGCGCGGATCGACATTCTTCTCTCCTTCGCCGAGACGGTTGTTCCTCATCGTGACACAGATGGTCCCTGCACGTACGCCATTGAGCCTTCCAACATGAGCGACCCATTTTGTGGGATTCGCACTGCGCTACCCACCCGATCTTGGAACCCGAGTGGGTGATCGACGAGGGTCCGACCTACGGTGCATGGGTGGTGCCCAACCTTTAATCAGCGACCTACGTAGTGGCCATCAAGCCGTCCGGCGAAAGGTCAGGACCGACTCCTCGCGCATCCGCGCTCCGAAACTGCCGGAAACCCCGTCCGGAGGCGGCAAGTAGCGGTGCTGGCTAGGCAATGCCCGGGTGACTGTAAGTAACAACAAAGATTGTTAGTCTTTTTCATCACTATCTTTAATAGATTACGGAGATGAGAAATAGATTTTTTGATCATTTTGAGTTGTACTTTTTATGACTACTTACGCTCAAAAAGGCAAAATTTGCGCCTGCCAATGTCAGTAGAATACCTACCAGTGCCAAAGGTTAATTTGTGAAGTGGGATGAAGCCGGCGTTTGTCCCCGCGGCATTGGCTTTCATGTCGATGGCCACGCCACCGAAACAGCGTGCAGAACTGTTGGCAATACGTAAGCAGTTTCCGCTGCCAGCAGAGGGCGTTTCTGTTGGCCACATACGGGCAGAAACGTTTGGGTCGTGACCAGACAACCGACCCAATGGCGCCGACGACCAGTACGCTCGGTCATCAACAGATCAGACTGAGCTTCGCGCGAAATCGGCGGTCGAGGTCGCTCAGGCCGGAGATTTCTTGACCGAGAATTGGCAACTAGACCTGGTCGCACTCTATTGCACTTTGCCGACTGACTCTGCGTTCCGTCAATCGATGCGACACGCCCGATATCCTGCTTTCTCAGTCAATTTTTAGTTTTGGGTTGAGGTGTGGGATATTTCTCTCGCTCGAACTTTTCGGGGTTCGCTAACCCCGCTTTCATCGGGGATTTTTCGTGCTTGTTGTGCCTTTGTCACGCGCTGGTGTCCGCGTGCCGCGTCTGGTGGTTGTTCTTCTGGTGGCGTTTGTGTCGCTGCTTTTGACGATCACAATGCTGCCTGACGATGCCTTCGCGGGCACCAAAACGATCGAGCCGCCGAAGCTTGCGACAGCGGCGAAGCCCGGCGAGCCAACCGATGCGCCCTCTGATTCTGATGGTGATGGGACGTTCGATCGCCCGGACACGGTTTCGGCTGCTTTGACGGCTCGGCTGAGTAAGGAACCGGTTGAGGATTTGTCGGCGCGTACCGAGTCGTCGTCGACGATCGCGAATCCCGATGGGACGTTCACGCAACGCCAGTACGCGTCCCCAATTCGACTCAAAGACGAGGCCGGTGATTGGCAGAAGGTTGATTACGACCTGGAGAAACAGGACGACGGTTCGTATGCGCCGGCAGTCGCGCCGGCCGATGTGACGGTCAGTGGCGGCGGCGACAGCGAAGCAGCCAGTGTGGGCTTCAAGGGTGACCAGGCGTTGGCCGTGACGGTTCCTGACAAACTCCCGACACCCATCGTCGATGGCGGTATCGCGACCTACAAGCTTTCGGCAACAACTGACCTGCTGGTCGTGACCACCGGTGGCGGCGTGGCGACCCGAATACGGGTCAACGAACGACCCTCGGCTGATGATGCGATCTATAGCCTCGGGCTGAGAGCTGATTCATTGACGGTGAAGGAGTCAACGCCGGGAGCGTTGAAGGTCACCGATGATGCCGGTAAGCAGGTCGGCTCGACCGCCCATTTGAAGGCGTGGGACGCCCAAATCGACAAGGCCGGCGACCCGATCAATGTCGTCGCCCTTGATGCGAACTTGACCCAAGACAGTGTCTCGGGTGATGTCACCGAGCAAACCTTGGATTTGACGACTCCTCAAGGCTTTCTAACCGACCCGTCGACGAAGTACCCGGTCATCATCGACCCGGACATCAACGCGGTGTCCTTCACCCGCGACACCTGGATTCGCAGTGGCGATGCTGCGGTCAATGGGGACGAGTACCGGCTGATGGTCGGGTCAATTCATACGCATACGAACAAGAATCAGGCTTACTCGCTGCTGCAGTGGTCGAACACACAACTGGCCGGCAAGGACGTCACCTCGGCCACCATGGGGCTGTATCAATATGACGCGAACTCGTGCGATCCCAAGCAGATGAACGTCAAGGCACTCTCTGGTGCGTTTACCGAGAGCTCAACTTCATGGGCGAATCAGTCGGGGGTCTTGTCGTCCGACATTGTGGGAACCAGTGAGAACCGCGGCGGCACTCTCGGCCCGACGTGCACGTCGAATGGTTACATCACCGTCAATGTCACGGCGATGACCAAGAAGTGGGCGCAAGGCTCCTCAGCGGGCGGTTACGACAATTTCGGG
>JBDSQP010000531.1:0-2104 GCA_039929755.1 Aeromicrobium sp.
CGGCCCTAACGCCGATCGCTGGGCGAACGTGATGATGGCCTTCGACGTGATCAGGGCACAGGCGTTCGAAAAGGGCCGCGCTGAGCTACTCACATCGGTCTATCCGCAAGGATCTTCGCTTCTCGAGGATGATCGGCGCCTGCTTGAGACATACACGCGGCGTGGCCTGCTTGTCGACGACATGCGGATGCAAGTTCTCCGGGTTCGACTGGTGGGCCGGAGCAACTCGCTGATCCGACTGGACGTCGTCGATCAGCTGTCAGCCATACGAGTACGGATGCCGGGCGGTGCTTTGCGCGAACTGCCGCGCGATCGGCCGACCCGGAGGATTGTCGAGCTGTCGTTGACCGAGGACGGTTGGCGAATCAGCGCAGTCCGGCAGCGATAGTGGATTCAAGATCGGGCTCTTCGAAGACGAAGCCTTCGGCCTGAAGATGCTCCGGCACGACCCGGAGCGAGCCCAGGAGCTCATCGGAGAGTCGGCCCAGCGCGGTCTTGATCGCAAATCCCGGAACCCGCATGACTGCCGGCCGGCGGAGTGCAGAGCTGAGTTGCGTGGTGAATTCGGCATTCGTGCTCGGGTTTGGGTTGGCGAAATTGAACGGTCCGGATGCCGTTTCGGTTTCGACCAGGAAGGCAGCGGCGCGGACCCAGTCGTTGAGAGAGATCACCGAAAAGTACTGCTTGCCGGTGGAAAGCTTGCCGCCAAGTCCGAGCCTGAAAATCGGCAGCATCGTCTTCAGCGTGCCGCCGTGTTTGTCGAGTACGAGCGAGGTCCGGATGAAACACACACGCGCTCCGGCGTCGGCTGCCGGCGATGCTGCTGCTTCCCACTGATGGACGACATCGGTCAGGAATCCCTTGCCAAGTGAGCTCTTCTCGGTGAGGACTTCGCTTCCACGGTCGCTGCCATAGGCGGACATACCCGAGGCCGAAACGAGTGCAGGCGGCTTCGGTGAGGCGGCGATCGCCCGGGCAAGTGTGGCGGTGGCGGAAGTGCGTGAGACGAGGATCTTGTGCCGGTATGCCGCGGTCCACGGCCAGTGCGCGACCGGAGCGCCCGAGAGGTTGATGACCGCGTCGGCGCTGTCGATGAGGACTTGATCGAGGTTGCCGCTTGCCGGATCCCAGAGCGACGAACGGTTGTCTGGGGTTCCGGATCGGATCAGCGTCGTGACGTCGTGACCGCGCCCCCGCAAAAACGACGTCAGCGGCTCCCCGAGAAATCCCGAGGCGCCGCCGATGACGATGTGCATGGAGTTCTAGTTGCCGAGTTCTGCCTCGAACTCCGCACCCTCAAGGCGTTCCTTGATGTTGGTGAGGAATCGGGCTGCGTCAGCGCCATCGACGATGCGGTGGTCGTAGGTCAACGCAAGGTAGACCATCTGTCGTACGGCAATGCTCTCGCCGATGTTGGGATCGTCGATGACGACAGCACGCTTGACGACAGCACCAGTGCCCAGAATGGCGACCTGCGGCTGATTGATGATCGGTGTGTCGAACAGAGCACCACGGCTGCCGGTGTTGGTGAGGGTGAAGGTGCCGCCGGACAGTTCGTCGGGAACGATCTTGTTGTTGCGGGTGCGATCGGCCACATCGGCGATCTTGCGGGCCAGGCCGGCGATCGACAGGTCGCCGGCATCCTTGATCACCGGGACGAGCAGTCCGCGTTCGGTGTCGACGGCGATGCCGAGGTGCTCACCTGCGGGGTAGGTCACGGTGCCGGCTTCGAGGTCAAGGGAAGCGTTGACCTGTGGGTATGTCTTGAGGGCTTCGATCGCGGCCTTCGCGAAGAAGGGCAGGAACGACAGCTTGACGCCTTCACGCTCGACGAAGGCGGCCTTGTGGCGATTGCGGATGCGCGAGATCTCCGTGACGTCGACCTCGAGGACCGTGGTCAGCTGCGCCGAGATCTGCAGCGACTCGACCATGCGGGTCGCGATCGTTCTGCGCAGTCGCGAGAGCTTTTCGGTCTTGCCGCGCAAGGGCGAGATTTCTGACGGAGCCGGTGCCGATGCTGCGACAGGAGTCGCTGCTGCGGGTGCGGCGGCGGGTGCGGGAGCTGCATCCAGGACGTCCTGCTTGCGGATGCGTCCGCCAACGC
>JBDSQP010000532.1:0-2148 GCA_039929755.1 Aeromicrobium sp.
AGGTCATCGAGGCTTTGAAGACCGACCCCGATTCTCGCCGCCACATTGTCAGCGCATGGAATGTCGCCGACCTCGACGCCATGGCGCTCGCGCCGTGCCACGCGTTCTTCCAGTTCTACGTTGCAGAGGGCAAGTTGTCGTGCCAGCTCTATCAACGCTCGGCCGACGTCTTCCTCGGCGTGCCGTTCAACATCGCGTCCTATGCGTTGCTGACACACATGGTTGCCCAGGTCGTCGGCCTCGAGTTAGGCGACTTCGTTCATACGCTCGGCGACGCCCATCTCTACGTCAACCACCTGGATCAAGCCCGCGAACAGTTGACCCGCGAGCCGCGTGCTCTGCCCGAGTTGTGGCTCGACCCGGCTGTTGACTCAATTGACGACTTCACGATCGACTCGATCAAATTCGCCGGCTACGATCCGTATCCGCTGATCAAGGCGCCGATCGCCATATGACCGTTTCGCTGGTGGTTGCGATGGGTTCTAACGGCGTCATCGGGGTCGATGACGACATGCCCTGGCACTTGCCCGAAGACCTTGCTCATTTCAAGGAAGTCACGCTGGGTCACCCGATGATCATGGGTCGACGCACGTTCGAAGCCATCGGCCGGGTGCTGCCCGGCCGCACCACAATCGTTGTTACCCACCAGCAGAGTTGGGGCGCCGACGACGTGGAGACTGCGCTCGATTTCGATGAGGCGCTGGCCAAAGCTCGAGACCTCGATGACACGATCTTCGTCGTTGGCGGGGCCCAGATCTATGACGAGGCGCTGAAGCGCGGAGTCGTCGACACGTTGATCGTGACCAGGATCGAGGCAGCGCCCGACGGCGACACCTATTTCCCGTCGATCGAATGGTCGGAATGGACCGAGACCGGACGCGAAGAGTTCCCTGAGTCCGATCCCGACTTCTCGATCATTACTTATCAGCACAACTGATGAACGGTGACCAGCGCTTTGTTCCGGCTGCCGGATTCAAATCGCTGACCCGCTTCTATGACCTGGGCATACTCCTGACGATGCGCGAAGGTCAGTGGCGCCCGCTGCTAGCCGAGCGGGCAACTCAGGACGATCCTGCGACCATCGTCGACGTCGGTTGCGGAACTGGAACGCTCACGATCGCGATCGCCGCCCAAACGCCGGCAAAGGTTGTCGGGATCGATGGTGATCCCGCCATTCTCGAATTGGCGCGCCGCAAGCAAGGTGCCGAACGAGTCGAATGGCGCCAGGGCCTTGCCGACAGCCTTCCGTTCGCCGATGACTCGGTTGACTGTGTCGTGTCGACGCTCGTCATGCATCACTTGCCGCGGGACACCAAGGTGGCGTCACTCGACGAGATGGCACGCATATTGCGCCCGGGCGGGACGCTGTTGATCGCAGACTGGGGCAAACCCCACGGGCCGGTCACTCGCGCGGCGTTTTTCGGTCTCCAATTGCTCGATGGCTTCGCGACCACCGCAGACAACGTCAACGGAATGTTGCCCGGCTTTATCGTGGAGGCAGGGTTTGTCGGCCTGCAACGGATCGAACGAATCCGCACGGTCGCCGGCTCGTTCGAGATCCTGCAAGCCTCGACCCCCGTCTGAGCGGGGGCCGATGACAGGGTCAGGAAACTTCGACGTCAAGGATGACCTCGACGTTGCCGCGCGTCGCGTTCGAGTACGGGCAAACGGTGTGAGCAACCGCGACCGCCTTTTCGGCGTCTTCCTGCGAAACACCCTCGAGCTCGATGCGCAGAGTGACGGCAAGTCCGAATCCGCCGTTGAATTCAGTTCCGATGCCGACTTCGGCGGTCACGGCCGAGTCGGTCGTGTCGACGCCGTGCTGGGCCTTGGTCGCTTTGAGGGCGGAGTGGAAGCAGGCCGCATAGCCGGCGGCGAAGAGCTGCTCCGGGTTGGTGGCTCCACCGGCGCCGCCCATCTCCACGGGGATGCGTACGTCGGTGTCGATGATGCCGTCGCTGGAGCGAACGTGACCGTTGCGGGCGTCTCCGGTCGACGTGGCCACAGCGGTGTACAGGATTGTTTCGGGCATGTTGTTCTCCTTCGAATTGAGGTAGACTAACTAGTACGTCTACATGAATCTAATCATGTTGTCCACACGAAGGCAAGTCCGGGTAGGAGAATCATGAGCGTGACCGAAGCGCCAGT
>JBDSQP010000533.1:0-1873 GCA_039929755.1 Aeromicrobium sp.
CACCGTTGGGCCAGAAGACTACGGACAGCACAAGCGCTGTCAGCGAGATGCCGAGCAGCCGGACGAGCGAAGTCAACGCATACTGCTTGCGGGTGACGTCATCGCCGGATTCGACCATCTTGAGCAAACTGTGCTCTGTCAGAACATGGTTGATGGCACCGAGCGCGATACCGATCGCGCCGAAGAGGCCAGTCTCCCACTTGCCCATCGGGATGGTGATCCAGAATGCGGCGATTGCAAGGATGGCGGCCATGAGCAGTGCTCGCCGTTGATTGCGGACCGACCGAACCATCGGGGGCAGCGACGACGTTTCCGGAGGAGTCTCCGAGGTGGGGATCAGCGGGTCGGTCATCGCGTTGCCTTGCTCTCGGTCATGACGAGGTCAGTCCCGAAGGAAAGTGCGTATCTTGATCCATGAACCGACGATCGTGAAGACGATGCCGAGGGCGATGCCAACGAGGACAAAGACGGGCGAAGTCCCACGCCACTCATCGACTTTCCATCCCAGGCCGAGGCCGGCGACAAGGCACGCGACGGCGAAACTGCCGAGGCCCATGAGTTGCCAAATACCGAATTCGGGCGTCGGTGGCTCTTCATCGTTGACCACCGGTCGTGCTCCTACCACTGGCCCGAAAAGCAGTCGAATCGACGCCCTCGATGCCCGCACCGCGCGTCCCGTGCAATGAACTGCACTTCGCTACGTTGGTTGTCATTGTTTGGCAGCCATCCTCGGTGCTTCGGGTCAAAATCCAGGTCATACCAGGGACTAAAAGTTATCACGCGCCAGATTTGGCCACCAACTTGGGCTTGGCTGTTTTGCGCCGGTGTTACAGGAAACTCACGCGGCGTTCCGGCCGACCCTCGGAAGCACGAAGACGACGCACCCGGTGATGACGGTCATGACGGTGAACCCGAGGATCGACTGCCATCCGTTGAACAAGCTGACAACGACAGTTCCGAAGGCAACCAGTGCCGCGATCATGTACATCGCGAGGACAGCTCGGCGATGAGAATGGCCGATTTCGAGAAGTCGGTGATGGATGTGCATCTTGTCCGGACTGAACGGCGAACGGCCCGCACGCGTGCGGCGAACGACCGCCAGGGCGAGGTCGACGAACGGGACCAGAAGCATCGTGAACGGCAAGATCAGCGGGAGGAGCGATGGCAGGAAGTTCGTCTCGGCTCCGCCGATTCCTTCGGAAATCCGGCTGGCAGGGAACTGTCCGGTGAGGCTGATCGACGAACAAGCGAGGACAAAGCCAATCAACATCGAGCCGGAGTCACCGATGAACATGCGTGCGGGGAAGAAGTTGTGGGGCAGTATGCCGATACACGCTCCTGCGAGCGCTGCCGTCAGAAGTGAGGCCGCGATTGCGCGAGTCTCACCGTTTTCGACGGCAAGGATGAACGAGTAAGAGAAGAACGCGACGGCGCCTATAGCAACCATTCCTGCCGCCAGGCCATCCAGTCCATCAACGAAATTGACGGCATTTGCGGTGCCGACGATGAGCAGTACCGAGAAGATCATCGCCTGGATCTGGTCGAGGCCGAGGTAGTTGCCATAGAGCGGCAGATAGACGAACTGGACTCCCATCGCCACGACGATGACCGCGGCCAGGACCTGGCCTGCGAACTTGCTCAATGCGTCCAGTTCGTAGAGGTCGTCGATCACGCCCACGACGCAGATGACCGAGCCACCGATGATGACGGCCAGGGCGTCGCCGAACACAGCTTCGTCGGCCCGGGACAAGAAGGGGAGATGAGTGGCAACCAGATAGGCCGCGATGAGCCCGCCCAGCATGGCCGGGCCGCCGAAGTATGGGGTCGGGACAGCGTGGACGTCTCGGTCACGGACCTTGGCGACCGCATGGAA
>JBDSQP010000534.1:0-1692 GCA_039929755.1 Aeromicrobium sp.
GCACGAGATCGCGGCGACCGGCTCCCGCAGCGGCGACTTCTTCAGGAGGCCCTTGGCCATCAGCCCGGCGATCGCCTGGTGCAAGGCGATGTAGGAGCCGGTGATCGAGGCGGTACGGGTGCCGCCATCGGCCTGAAGCACGTCACAGTCGATGACGATCGTGTTTTCGCCGAGTGCCTTGTAGTCGATGGCAGCGCGCAGGGAGCGACCGACCAGTCGGGAAATCTCGTGCGTGCGGCCCCCGATCTTGCCCTTGACCGACTCACGGGTCGACCGGTCGTGAGTGGCCTGCGGGAGCATCGCGTACTCCGCCGTCACCCAGCCGAGGCCCGATCCCTTGCGCCAGCGCGGTACGCCTTCGCTTGCGCTCGCGGCGCACAGGACTCGCGTTTTGCCGAACTCGATAAGGCACGAACCTTGTGCGTGATCGAGCCAATTGCGGGTGATAGTGATGGGTCGCAGCTCGTCGAGGGCGCGGCCATCTTCGCGGGAAGTCATGACCGCGAGCCTAGTCGAAGGCCCTCGTCGGCCGTCCGTCAGATGTCGTACGTCGAACCGGCGGTGACGAGTTCGAGCGGGCCGTCCCACGTGGACTTGGCGTCGCGCAGCACCTCGTCGCGATCGGTCCAGGCAGGTATGTGCGTGATCAGGAGGCGACCCACTCCGCCGCGGGTCGCGAACTCGCCGGCTTCGGCGCCGGTGAGGTGGAGATTGGGCGGGTTGTCGCAGGACTCGACAAACGAGGCTTCGCTCAGGAATACGTCTACGCCTGTCACGAGTCTGGCGAGAGCCTCAGTCGGCCCGGTGTCACCCGAATAGACCATCGTCGACGTGCCATCGGTGACCTTGATTGCGAAAGCGTCGACTGGATGATCGACGAGCACCGGGGTCACAGTGAACGGCCCGATCTCGACAGAGACAGATGCCTCCCAGGCACGGAAGTCGAACTGCTTGGTCATACCCGCGCCATCAACGTCGCCGTAGGCCGTCGAGAGGTAATCCCCGGCGCCAGCCGGCGCGAAAACCGGAATCGTCGGGAATGCGCCCTTGGGGTGATACTTGCCGACGACATAGAAGCCGCACATGTCGAGGCAGTGATCGGCATGCAGGTGGGAAATGGCGACCGCGTTGATGTCGCGCAGATCCGTGACTCGCTGAAGCCCACCGAGTGCGCCGTTGCCGAGATCGATGATGAGCCGGAATGTCTCGCCCTCGTACGGAGCTTCAAGGAGGTAGCAACTGGCCGGCGAGTCCGGGCCCGGGTATGAGCCGGCGCAGCCTATGACGGTCAGCTTCATGGTCATACGTTTACCCAGGCAAACTGATCGACGGACTGGATCTCTGGTCCGAGGAAGCGTCGGCCGAGTTCGGCAAACTCTTCGGGGCGACCCGTGGTGAGGAAGCGGTGGCTCGGGGCGCCCAGCGAAGGGTCGCGCTCCAGACCTTCGCGCACCAGCAACGCGTAGACGTCCTTGGCTGTTTCTTCGGCGCTCGACACGAGCGTGACTTCATCTCCCATGACATATGAAAGTACGCCGGTCAGGAGCGGATAGTGAGTGCAACCCAGAACAAGCGTGTCGATGTCGAGGTCGATAAGCGGCTGGAGGTAACCGCGGGCGACCTCGAGTAGCTCCGGTCCACTGGTGAGGCCGGCCTCGACGAACTCGACGAAGCGTGGGCAAGCCTGCGTAT
>JBDSQP010000535.1:0-3478 GCA_039929755.1 Aeromicrobium sp.
GTTTCGCTGACGACGGCTTTCGCCGTACCGATCGTCGGCTGTCTTGCCGCGGGACTCCTCGCGCCGAGCGCCCTCAAGAATGAAGAACAGCGGAGTCACGCATGACGAACCTCGCCGAGCTCGTAGCGCCCGACTGGGCCGAAGCCCTCGAACCTGTTGCAGATGGGATCACGGCGATGGGAGCGTTTCTCCGCCAGGAGATCGCCGAAGGTCGTTCCTACCTTCCGGCCGGCAACAACATCCTTCGCGCCTTCGCCGAGCCCATGGCCAACGTCAAGGTGCTCATCACCGGCCAAGACCCCTACCCCACGCCCGGCCACCCGATGGGGTTGTCGTTCTCGACCACCCCCGACGTACGACCGCTCCCCCGCAGCCTCACCAATATCTATGCAGAGTTGCAATCCGATCTCGGCATTCCGCCGGCCGACAACGGCGACCTCACACCCTGGGCCCAGCAAGGTGTGCTTCTGCTCAACTGCGTACTCACCGTGAGGCCCGGCGCGGCGGCAAGCCATCGGGGCAAGGGCTGGGAAGCCGTCACCGAACAGGCCATCCGGGCACTGGTGGCCCGCGACCGGCCCCTCGTCGCCGTGCTCTGGGGTCGGGACGCACAAGGACTTGCGCCAATGCTCGGCAACACGCCCCGCATCGAGTCCGCGCACCCGAGCCCGCTCTCGGCTTCGCGGGGATTCTTCGGTTCGCGACCGTTCAGCCGCGCCAATTCCCTGCTCGCTGAACAAGGTGCGCAACCAGTTGATTGGGTTCTCCGCCGATAAGGTGAACGTGTGACTCACAACAAGCAAATCCGTGACCGCGGCGACGTGATCGACGAAGGCTTCGGCCGCCTGCAGCGATGGGCAATCCGGGTGATCGTTATCGCCGGCGCCCTCGTCGTCATCGGTTGGTTCATCGGCACCGCCTGGATGGTGATCTTCCCCGTCAGCATGGCCCTGATCGTCTCCACCGTTCTCGGACCGCCGGTCGCCTGGTTACGCCACAAGGGCTGGCCATCGGGCGCCGCCGCTGCAGTCGTGGTCGTCGGGTTCATAGCCGCCATCGTCGGCGTCATCGCCATCCTGACTCCGCAGGTAGCAGGGCAGACCGGAGAGATCGCCAAGGGCGCGACCGATGGTCTGCAAAAGGTTCGCGACTGGCTCACCGGCGGTCCGCTCGGACTCTCCGAAGGTCAGATCACCCGAGCCATCTCCGCGCTCCAAGACAAGGTGCAGGCAAGCGCGGCGGCGATCGGTTCGGGGGTCTTCTCCACGATCGGCGCCGCCACCTCGGCCATCGTCAACCTGATCCTCGTCCTCATGTTGTCGTTCTTCTTCGTCAAGGACGGCCACAAGTTCCTCCCCTGGGTCCAGAACCTCGGCGGCCAGCGTGCCGGCGAACATCTGGTGGAGGTCCTCGGCCGGGTCTGGGAGACACTCGGCGGCTTCATCCGTACGCAGTCGCTGGTCGCCCTGATCGATGCCACGATCATCGGCAGCGGCATGGCCATCGTGGGTGTCGGTCTCGCGATCCCCCTTGCAGTTGTCACGTTCTTTGGCGCCTACATACCGATCATCGGTGCGTTCGTCAGCGGTGCGCTTGCCGTGCTCGTCACCCTCGTGACCAATAGCCCAAAGGATGCGCTGATCGTCCTGATCATCGTGGTCGCCGTACAACAACTCGAGGGCAATGTGTTGTCACCGTGGCTGCAGGGCAAGAACATGAACCTTCACGCGGCGGTCGTCCTGCTTTCAGTCACTGCCGGCGGCACGTTGTTCGGCGTCACGGGCGCATTCCTCGCGGTGCCCGTTGCCGCTTCCACCGCAGAGCTGCTGCGCTACCTCAACGAGCAGATCGACGGTGAGGTCGACGAAGGCGCACCACTACAGGATTCGCACTCCGAGGAGGTAGCGGAAAGACGCGCCGCTGAATGATTCAGGCGCCAGCTACTTGGTGACGGTCAGGAGGAGCTTGCTATCGAGGCTGTCACGGCCGATCGTCCACAGACCATCCGAAATGGTGAGCACATAGTCGCCCGCCTTGAGGCCGGTAAGTGTCGTCTTGCCAGTGCCATCGCCGCCTGTCTGAACCCGGCGCGAGATGAGCGGCTTGTCCCCCTTTTGGAAGACCTTGACAGTCACACCGCGGCGGGCACCCCACATGAGCAGCGAAACGGTGACAGCCTCGCCTTCGGTGGCCTTGTCCTGGACCGACACCTGCGGGGCATAGTCGTCGATGACGGTCACTGCGACCGGTGCCTTCTTCGTTCCGTCATCGGGATGGGCCGTGTCGGTCACGCCGACGACATACAGGCCCTCGGCGTCAGTCGAGGTGGGGCAGGTGAACTTCTTCTTGCCGCCGCTGTAGATGCAGGTCGTGATTTCGTGAGTGACGAAGTTCTGGAGGCCGACAGTGATCTTCCCGTCGGGGTTGATGACTTTTCCTGTGACCGATTCGCCGGGCTTGACCGTCTGTTGCAAAGCCCGCACGCCGAGCGGAGAGTCCACCGCGACGTTGCACGCAGCGACCAACCCGCCGGATATCGCGAGAGTCACCACAGTTGCGGCGAATTTCAAGGATCCTCCAAGATCTGTCGTGCTTCTGACAGGAGTCGAATCCGGACCGATTCGTGGGCCTCAGTCTCAAGAAGCAACGAACCAAAGTTACCCGAGAGCTCAAGCCGGCCCTAAGGCGTCTCCCCTTCGGTGGGGGTTGTCGGTTCGGGAGTTGCCGAAGTGGGGCTCGTCGTAGGAGCCTCGGTCGGAGGGTTGTCCGTCTTCTTATCCTTCTTCTTGTTCGTCTTGTCGCCGTTGTTGTCGTTGTTGTCGTTGGATGGCCCAGACGAAACAGTCAGGATCACTATGCTGCCGACGGTGGTCCGATCTTCGGGGCTAACTCCGATCACGGTCCCCGAATCCTGTTGTGACACGGCGAGGCGTTTTCTCGCTCTCAGTCCCAGATCGTCCAGGGTCGCCACCGCTTCGCCGTATTTCGCACCGAGCAGGTCATCCATCGGCAGGTTGACCATGCCGGACGCCACCGTCAATGTGATCGTGGAGCCCTTTTCTGCTTTGGAGTCGGGATCGGCACTCTGTTTGACAACAATCCCTTCCCGGGTGGCTGGCGCGTCGGTGATGGTGAATTTTGCATTCAACCCAGCCTTCGTCAACATCGTCTGGGCCACTTGCCGTTGTTTGCCGACGACGTCGGGGACCACCTGGGTTCCGGTGGGCCTGAAGGCTGCGAACGCGATGGCGGCTGCTATGAGCAAGAAGAGCACAAGCACTGCCGCGAACAAACGACGCCGGCGCCGGGGAGTCGGTGAATCGGCCGTTTCCGGCATGACAGCCGCCCTGTGCGTCGGCCCGCCAGTCATTTCGCCTGTCTCGTCCAGGACCGGAACCGCTATCGCGTCCGGGACCGTGGGATCGCGTTTCTCAGCTGAGGGCACCGTGCTTGAAGACTCGGCGACTGTCGGCGCCAG
>JBDSQP010000536.1:0-6250 GCA_039929755.1 Aeromicrobium sp.
ACAAGACATTTGTGGCCAATCAGTTCGCCGCGAGCCTTGCAGGTGCCCCTCCGTCGTACCTGGTCAAGCGCGGGTACGTGCAACTCACTGTCGACGCACGCGGAACCGGCAACTCTGAAGGCTCCTGGGGTGCCTTCAGCCCCACGGAGAATCGCGATGCGGGCAAAATCGTCGAATGGGCGCACTCCTCGACGCGGCCTTGGAGCAACGGCAACGTCGGCATGAGCGGCCCGTCGTACATGGGTATCAGCCAGATTTTCGCTGCCGGCAACCAGCCGGCAGGTCTCAAGGCGATCTTCCCTCAGGTCCCGGGCGCCGATGTCTATCGCGACATAGTCGCCTCGGGCGGCCAACTCGACGTCGGATTCATGCCTCTGTGGCTCGGCCTCGTGACAGCCACCGGTCTGGCTCCCCCAGCCTATGCCGCAACCTCGCCGGCTTCGGCGCTCAAGTCCGTCGCCGAACACTTGACCGGACTCGCGACATTCACCCTCCCGCTGTTGCTCGACGCGGCGGCGGGAGGAGACGCGGCATATGACGGCAAGTTCTTTGCTGATCGCTCCGCGATCAATGTGGTACCTAAGGTCAATGTGCCAACGTTCTTCATCGGAGGCGAATACGACCTCTTCCAGCGTGGCACTCCCCTGCTGTTCGAGAACCTGCGCAAGCGTGGCGTGCCTACAAAGATGATCATCGGCCCTTGGGACCACCTTCAGGGTTCGTCCGGCAAGGACGTCGGCAAAGCGGGCTACGGCTCCCTCGGTGACCTCCAACTCCGCTGGTTCGACAAATACCTCAAGGGCGCCAAAGACACCTCTCTTGACAGCGACATACCGCCGATGACGTATTTCGAGCAGGGCTCAGGTGACTGGCGCAAGGCCAAGGACTGGATCGGACCCAATCTCAAGGCAGCCAGTTACAAGCTGTCCGGCAAGTCCTCGACAGGCGGCGCTGCCGGAAACCTGACGACAGGTTCGGTCGCCGACGGCACCTCGGATGTCTTGCCGATACCGGTCGCTGGCTTTTGCACTCGGTCCGCCAGTCAGTGGACAGCCGGAGTAATGAACTTGTTGCCGATCAAGAATCCGTGCCTGGCCAATAATGCGATCAACGACAAGGCCGGCGTCGTCTTCGACACTGCACCAATGACCTCTGCGGTCTCGATACAGGGGCCCATCAACGCGCATCTGTACGCGTCGAGCATCGGCGGCGATGGCATGTTGTCGGTAGCCGTTGAAGACGTCTCGCCCAGCGGCACCGTCAGTCGTCTAACCGGCGGTTGGCAGGTCATCTCTCTGCGGGCAGTGGATCAGGCAAAGTCGCGCTACCTCGACGGCAAACTGATCCAGCCCTATCACCCGTTCACGAAAGCGTCACGGAAGCAGCTGACGACAGGCGAGGTCGCTCCGGTCGACGTCGAAGTGTTCCCGACGGGCGCACAGATAAAGAAGGGCCACAAACTTCGGATCAGCATTCAGGCCTTTGACGTGCCGCACCTGTTGCCCAACTTGTCTCTGGCGCCGGGCACCCTCACGGTCATTTCGATCTACAACTCGGCGAAATACCCGTCAGAGTTGACGATTCCAACTGTTCGCTAGTCAGTCGCGCGGAACGATGTGGCGGATAAGGCCCTCCTGGGCCACCGTCGCCACGAGCGTGCCGTCCTGTGCAAACACGTGAGCGGTCGCGAGTCCCCTGGACCCCGAAGCCGATGGCGAAGTTTGGTCGTACAGCAGCCACTCATCGGCCGCTATGGGTCGGTGAAACCAGATCGTATGGTCGAGCGATGCCGCCTGAACTTCAGGCGAACCGATGAAAGTCTGATGCGGAACCAGGGATGCGCCCAACAGGCTGAAATCACTGATGTACGCGAACGCGGCGTTGTGCAGGTTGGAGTCGTCGGGAAGCGTGCCGTTGGCCCGGAACCACAGCCTCTGACATACGGGCACGAATTCACGCTGCGGATCGTCCTCGGCCCGGTTGTCACCGACATAGCGCAGGTCGAACGACGCCCATTCCTTCTTCCAACTGTCCGAGAACTCCGTATCCCGCTCGCCGACTAGGTCGGCCAGCGGAGTCGTGTCCTCGGGCGAAGGAACGTTCGGCATCTTTTGCTGATGCTCCCAGCCGAGTTCATGCTTCTGGAACGAAGCCGTCATATAGAAGATGATCTCGCCGTGTTGGCGTGCAGCGACGCGTCTCGTGTTGAAAGAGCCACCATCGCGAACCTTTTCGACGTCATAGACGATCGGGATTTCGGGATCGCCGCCGAGGATGAAATACGCGTGCAGCGAATGCACGCGTCGTTCCTTGGGAACCGTGAGCTGAGCCGCCATGAGCGCCTGCGCAGCCACCTGCCCACCGAAGACACGCTTCAATGAAGAAGTGGCGGGCTGACTCCCCCGGTATAGGCCGACTTCGAGTTGTTCAAGGTCGAGGAGGACGACGACTTCTTCCAGTGATGCAGGCACACGATCATCCTAGTGATGACTCGGCGAGCGGACGATTGGAGCGGCCGTGAGTTCAGACTCAGTCGTCATTGTCCTTGCGCGTGCGCGCAAGACTCAGTCGTCATTTTCCTTGCGCGTGCGCGCAAGGAACTGCTCAAACTGCCTGGCGAGTTCGTCGCCGCTGGGAAGTTGCTCGTCGCTTGCGAGCAGGGACTCGGCGGCGCCGCGTGTGAAGGCGTCGTACTGCTCTTCGAGTCCGCTCAGGAGTTCCCCACCATCCTGATCGGCGATCTGTTGCTCGATTTCGGCCATCGCGGTGCCCTGGCGGAGTCGCAATTCTTCGAGGTCGAGGCGCAGATCGGTACGATCGACGACGGCGTCAAGCAGCGCGAGCGCTGCCGTCGGATAGTCGATCTGCGCAAGGTAGTGCGGCACGTGAACGACATACCCGGCCGCATCGTGGCCCATCTGGCCAAGGCGATATTCAAGCAGCGCCTGGGCCGACGACGGCACCGTGACCTGGGCCGACCAGAGGTTTTTGCGGTCGACGAGCTCGGGGCGAGTGCCATGCGAAGTGATCATGAGTGGGCGCGTATGCGGAACACCCATGGGAACCGAGCCGAGGCCAAGTGTCAAAGACACGTCGAATTCTTCGATGACGTCATGGACCTCGGAGATGAATGCTTCCCATTGGAAATCGGGTTCAGGCCCTGCCAGCAGGAGAAATGGGCGCCCGTCGAGATCGTGTTCGAGCACCATATCGAGCGAGGGCGTTTCGTAGTCCTGATAGTGATCTTCGCGGAACGTGATCAGGGGACGACGAGCCCGGTAGTCGTAGAAAGAGTCGAGGTCGAAACTGTGTAGGGTTTCGCCCTGACCCGAACTGAGTTCGGCGGCAGCGATACGAGAAGCAGCCCCTGCACCAAGGAATCCATCGAGCGCGTGAATCAACACCGGACGTTCCGAGAACCGCCGGCCGTTGCTGCGTTGTTGACTGTTACGTCGTTGAGGCCACTTCATAGTCAATGTCTCAACCCCCGGCGATATTCCCGCGCAAAGCGGTCAATGTGTCTTCGGCAATCGCCTTGGGGGTCAATCCGAGGCGCTCGAGGATCACGGCACGTTTGGCATGGTCGTAAAACTGTTGATCAACAGCGTGAACGCGGATAGGTGTCGCAATGCGCTGGCCGATCAGTGCCTGGGTGAACATCGACCCGACGCCGCCGTTTCGGCCGTTGTCCTCGACGGTGACGACCTGCTTGTAGTCGGCCGACATCGCCACCAACTGGGCGTCGAGAGGCTTGACCCAACGCGGATCTATCACGGTGACGCCGTGGCCCTCGGCCCTGATGAGTTCCGCGGCCTCGACGCAAGTATGGGCAAGTGAGCCGATCGCTATGAGCAGCACATCTTTGCCTTCGTCACGGGAGAGGACGTCGAACGTGGCGATGCGCTCAAGCGCCGGAAGGTCTTCGGCCACGGGACCCTTGGCGAAACGGACGACCGTTGGGGCGTTGTCAACGTCAACGGCTTCGCGAAGTTGTTCGCGCAACTGAGAGCCGTCGCGCGGCGCTGCAAGCCGAAGGGTTGGCACGAGCTGCAACAGGGACATGTCCCACATCCCGTTATGGCTCGCACCGTCATCGCCCGTGACTCCCGCACGGTCCAGGACAAACGTCACGCCGCACTTGTGCAAGGCAACGTCGAGCAAGACCTGGTCAAAGGCGCGGTTGAGGAACGTTGCATAGACGGCGACGACCGGATGAAGTCCGCCCATCGCCAGTCCGGCAGCGCTGGTGACAGCATGTTGTTCGGCGATTCCGACGTCGAAGACCCGATCGGGGAACTTGTCGGCGAAGGCGTCGAGACCGACGGGGTAAAGCATCGCAGCGGTGATCCCGACAACGTCGGGACGCTCATCCGCGATGCGGACGATTTCGTCACGGAATACCGAGGTCCATCCCGCCGGCGCAATCGTCTTCGCTTCGCCAGTATCGCGGTCGAATGGATTGGCCTGATGCATTTGGTCGTTCTCGTTGTTGACCGCGATGTCATAGCCCTGACCCTTGGTGGTCAGCACATGCACGAGGACGGGCCCGCCGAACTTCTTGGCCTGCGTCAGAGCGTGTTCGACCGAGGCGAGATCGTGTCCGTCGACCGGGCCCAGGTACTTGATACCAAGGTCCTCGAACATGCCTTGCGGCGCGACCGCATCCTTGATGCCCTTCTTGATCGCGTGAAGGGCCTCGTAGGTCGCCGGGCCGACGAACTTCGTCCGGTTCAGGCGGTCCTTGATGGCGTTGAGCGTGGGTTCGTAGCGAGGGTTGGTACGTATTGAGGTCAGATGGTTCGCCAGTCCGCCGACTGTTGGCGTGTAGGAACGGCCGTTGTCATTGACGATGACGATGAGCTTGCGGTCGTTGTCTGCCGCGATGTTGTTGAGTGCTTCCCATGCCATGCCGCCGGTAAGGGCACCGTCGCCGATGACGACAACGACATGGTCGTCCTTACCGAGGAGAGCGTTGGCCTTTGCCATGCCGTCGGCGTAGGACAGGCTGGTCGATGCGTGTGAGTTTTCGACCCAGTCGTGGGGCGACTCGGCCCGGCACGGATAGCCCGAGAGCCCACCCTCTTGGCGCAAGGTGCCGAATTGTCCGGCCCTTCCGGTGAGCATTTTGTGAACGTACGACTGGTGTCCGGTGTCCCAGACGAAACGGTCGGCCGGAGAATCGAAAACGCGGTGCATGGCGATGGTGAGTTCAACGACGCCAAGATTGGGGCCGAGATGGCCGCCATTTGCCGCCACAGACGACACAAGGCGCTCGCGAATTTCGCCGGCGAGGGCGGCCAGTTGATCGGCGTTCAACGCGCGTAGGTCGGCCGGATCGCTGATGCCGTCGAGCACACTCATACAGTCTCCTTTCCGTCGTTCCTACGTAGCGTTTCAGTCTACCGGGGCAATCACGCACGGCACGTCGGCCATCACGTCGGAGGCACCATCAACATCACGTGGGCTTTGGCCGATGCACGGCTCGACCTGCGACCATCGCCAAGTAGACGATTGCGCTGACTGCGCCAAGCACGACGATTGCAGCACTGAGCAGGAACTTCGGATGCACGAGTGGAGCGAACTGGATGATCACACCGGCCACGAACAGTCCACAGATGAGCGCATACCTCACGACCGGTCTGGTCATGTCCGGAGGTGGGCGTCCCCACAATCGTCTAACCGGAGCGCAAATCACCGACCAGTAGACAAAGGATCCGTAAGCAATCACATTGATGCTGAACGCAATATCCAACATGAGCAGGACCGACAGATGAAAGACGCATGCCACGGCCAGCATGACCCGAAATGCGGGCCAAACGAGCACCGAGATCAGTATCGCGGCCTCAAATGCGACGGTAAACCAGTCGAGCAGCTCCCACGCACGAGGCGAATGGATCGCCATCAGTATGGGTGCGACCCCGTCTGCATCCCCATTGATGACGTACCTCTTGAGGAAATATCCGCGCACCGCTTGACTCGATGTACTGAGCCACCCACCGGAAAATTTGGCAAGCGCCGCCGTAAAGAACGCCAGGCCGACGATAAGCGCCATCAACCTCAGTGGCCATTGCGGCGGCAGCTCCTGATCGCCCTGACGGATCGGATTCCGGATCGCGTCAAAGGAAAACCGTCGACCCCACCCAGCCCAGCACAACACCAAAGGAACGGCGACGCCGAAGATAGTGTGATCGATCTTGCCGAAGCTGTAGTCAAACCCGAGGGCGACCATCATCAGCGTTCCGGTCGACAA
>JBDSQP010000537.1:0-5322 GCA_039929755.1 Aeromicrobium sp.
GCCGAGCTTGCCGCGATGAACAACCCCGCCAAGGAGGTCGAGCGCATGCCCGAAATCACTGCGGCATAACCTGAACTAACTGACCCGCACGGTGTCGAGAAACTCCACCACTCAGCGGGACGTCACCTAGGCGCAAAAGCCGCTAGCGTTTCAAAAACGTACTCAGGTACGCGCGAAACTCCTCGCTCCCGACAGATGATGCCTGCGCCCAGGACTCGAAATCGGTCGACGTGTCGATGTCCGAGGTCGTGGCGATGCGTACTGATCGCTTGATGTTGGCATTTAGTTCGGGGCTCCGAGTCGCATACTTTGCAGCGAGTTCGCGTGCCTTCGCTTCGGGTTCGTCGGACAACACATTTGCCAGTCGCAGCCGTATGGCTTCGTCAGCGTTGATGATGTCGCCCGACAGGATGGCGACCAGCGCGTTGGCCGCACCCATACGTTCAGTCAACATGAACGAACATCCGCCGCCAGGGTGAAGGCCGATCTCTGCGAACGTCGGGCCGAAGGCCGCTCGTGGTCCGGCGACGACGATGTCGCAGGCCAGGGCAATGTTCATACCCGCGCCGACAGCCGCGCCCTGAACGGCCGCGATCGTGGGGATCGTCAGGTCGCGCAGGCCGAGGAAAGAGCCGTAGACGCCCTTGAGGTGTTGGCGAATCTCGTGCACCGGACGTTCAAGGTCGCCGAACATGCTCTGCAGATTGGCGCCGGCACAGAACGCCTTGCCCGCGCCGGCCACGATCAAAACGCGGGCTTCCTCGTCATTCCTGACCTTTTCGATCGCGCCCTTGAGTTCGGCGAGGAGGGCGAGGTCCAACGCGTTGCGACGCTCCGCGGCATTGAGGCGGATGGTTCGAAGCGGCCCGTCGGTTTCGAGAAGTACAAGTGATTCGGTCATAGGCGCCAGCCTAGGGTCCGTTTTTGAAGCGTGTGTGTCGGATGGGTTTTTGGTGTGGGTCGATGCGTTTGGGTGGGATGATTTCGACGCAGTGCTGTCCGTTGGTGTCGGTGTTCATGCGGGCGTCCCATTCGCCTTCGTGGAGCAGATGATGGTGATAGAAGCAGAAGAGTGCACCGTTGGATAGGTCTGTTGGTCCGTTTTGGGACCAGGGGGTCAAATGGTGGCTCTCACACCACGATGGTGTCCGGTCGCAGCCGGCCCAGCAGCAGCCACGGTCGCGGTGGGCGAGGGCGATGCGTTGGTGTCGGTCATACAACCGTTTGCTCATTCCCAAATCGAGGATCTGTGAATGACCGTCCAACACGATGGGGAGTAGGTGGGCGTTGCAGGCGAACCGTCTGGCCTGGGTCGCGGACATGTCGTCGCCGGTGGACAGGGTCGCCGAACCGATCAGGTCCCTCAGGGCAGCCAGGTCGACGTTGATGGTGACTGTTGCGGCGAGTCCGCCATGTTGGGGCATCGCCTCGGTGGGCAAATGCTCGATCAGCTCACTGAACGCTCGTCCGAGTTTCTGCCCATGGGTCAGGGTCCCGTTCGCCGCATCACAGTGTTCGCCATCGCGGTCATAAATTCTTGGATCGTTCCTGCGGGGTGAAGCCAAACCTTCCAACGCTGCTTTGAGGATGCCGGCCTGAACAACCGGCAACGTGAACCGGCCGCGGGTCATCCCCTCACCAGCTGAGTGCATCGACAACTCCGTTTTTACCCACGCGTTGCGTTCCTCAGCCTCAAGCTTTTTGCCGGCATGTTCCTCAGCGCCGACGGGGTCGATGACCTCAATGATGTGATTCGCGAGCCGTTTCAAATCATCACAGGAAAACAGTGTCGCGAACTCCAACAACGTCACCTGTGCGGCGTCGCGGCCCTCGGCACCAACCCAGTCAGGAAGCGTGTTGATCGCACCGCAAATGATCGAAGCCTTCTCCGTCGGCAGGTCACCCGTGGCCCACAACAGTTGGGTCGGCTCCACCTCATCGGTCAGGTTGTCACCCTGACGGGCCGTCCGCGACGCCTCAGACCGAGACACACCAGTCAGATTCGCCAACCAGGCAGTGATGCTCGTGGCGCCAGCCGAAGAGTGAAGTTGACGATCCTGCGCCGCCGCCACCAGGCAAGCACACCGAGCCTCGATCCGGGCCTTCGCCCCGAACGCCTCGACCACACCAGCAGTCACCTGCGCATCGGTCAGCATCCACACCTCGGTGCCCGAATCAATGGTCAAAGCATCCCCCGATGCGTAGTAGAACGTATGTTCGATACTACCACCCAAGAACCCCACACAACAGCACAATATCCACAAGAATTGCCCGGGATATCAGGGAAAAACCGAACCAGGTCGAGCGTCCGTCCCAACCCTAAGCCGGGCCACCGACAGACAAAACCGGGGCCGTTCAACCAGCTGTGCGCGTATCCAGGATCCGCTGGCGGTGCGCCAGGAAGAACGGCACAAAAGTGCTGATGCCGATGAGGACTGACAGCACGACGTAGGCAACAAACCAAGCGGTGCTGATGCCGACCTTGCGGGACTCGACCCACATCAGCACGAACACGGCCAGACCGAGCAGGGTGACGTCATAAACCAGGAAGAGTGACGCGTTGTTGGCCGTGATGGCATCGCGCCAAAACTGATCGGTTCCGTCGACGAGACCGTCGCCGAAGTAGTGGAGAGCTTGGGAACCGGTTGCGAAGAACGCGACGATCCCGATGAGGACGTACACATGCCAAAGTTTCATGACATTGGAGTATGGCACCAAACCTTCAGCCTGCCCGCTCTCCGCTTTGCTTCGAGCCGGCGACGGGATCCCCGTACTGCCTCGCTGTGCTCGGGTCGGCGTGGGCCCATCCGATAGGCGCGCCGGCTCTCCGCTGCGCTTCGAGCCGGCGACGGGAATCGGACCCGCGTATCTTGCTTGGGAAGCAAGCGCTCTGCCATTGAGCTACGCCGGCAATGTGTAGTGGAGCGGACGGCCGGATTTGAACCAACGTCTTCGGCCTGGAAGGCCGCTGTTCTGCAATTGAACTACGTCCGCACGGAGACGAATTCGCCTCGTGGCCCCAACCCTATCGGCCATGCGTTAGTTTTTGACTCGTGCTTCTCTCCGATCGCGACATCCTGGCCGAAATCGACGGCGGACGGGTTCAACTCGACCCCTTCGACCGGGAGATGATCCAGCCTTCCAGCATCGACGTGCGACTGGACAAGTTCTTCCGAGTCTTCGACAACCACAAATACCCGCACATCGATCCGGCGGCCGACCAGAGTGATCTGACCCGGCAGGTCGACGTCGCCAACGACGAGACGTTCATCCTTCACCCGGGTGAGTTTGTGCTCGGCTCGACATACGAACTCGTGACGCTGCCCGATGATGTCGCGGCGCGCCTCGAAGGCAAGTCATCGTTGGGCCGCCTCGGCCTCCTGACCCACTCGACCGCCGGCTTCATCGATCCCGGCTTCTCGGGTCACGTGACGCTCGAACTTGCCAACGTCGCGACCCTGCCGATCAAGCTCTACCCGGGTATGAAGATCGGCCAACTCTGCTTCTTCCGCCTGTCGTCGCCAACAGACAATCCCTATGGCTCGGCGAAGTATGGCTCGCGTTATCAGGGACAGCGCGGCCCGACCGCCTCCCGCTCGCACGCGAACTTCCACAAGACCGACATCTAGCGGGCCGCGGTCAGTGCCGCGGTCGGGGCGAGAGGCAAGTCGGGCAAGGTGAGGGCGTTCATGATGTGGAATGCATCGGGCTGGCCCGACCACGTGCGTGACGAGGGCCCCATCGTCGGCGACAGTTCGTGATGCCAGCTGCCTGACTTATTGTCGACGAAATAGGTGTCGACCTCTTGCCACCAGCGGCTTGCGAGGGCCTCGAAGCGAAAGTTGCCGGTCGCTCTGGCAAGCGCATCGGCCGCGAGTATGGCTTCGGCCATGACCCAATGGAATCGCTCGGCGACGACAGGCCTCCCCGTCCAATCGGTGGTGTAACAAATCCCCGGTGCGTCATCGCGGACGGTGTCGGCCACCGCGCGATCGAACAGCTCGGTCGCGGCCTCGAGCAGCCACGGTTCGGGTTCGGGCTGCGACGCGGAAAGCTGGACGAGCAGCCGCGACCATTCGAGTCCGTGCCCCGGTGTCGCACCATATGGGCGGAACGGATCATCGGGTCGGTCTTCGTTGTAGTTGAGCATCGGTGTCCAGTCGGTGTCGAAATGCTCCGGCAGTCGCCAACCGTTCGACCGGGCGACCCTGTTGATCAGCCGATCGCAGATTGAGAGTGCACGCGTGCGCCAGACGCGTGCGCCCGTGACATCTGCGGCGAAGAGATACGCCTCGACCGTGTGCATGTTGCTGTTGGCACCGCGATAGGGATCGAGCGCCCGCCAATGCGGCGACCACTCCTCGACACACAGTCCGGAAGCCTCGTTCCAGAAGCGATTGCCGTGAACGAACAGGGCTTCGTCGAGCAGGGATTGCGCGCCGGCAATGCCGGCGGCTTTGGCGGTGCAGGCGGCGAGAAGGACGAAGCTGTGCTCGTAACAACCCTTGCCCGAACCACCGACCTCAGCGAACCACCCGCCGTGATCGTCGTCGTGGAACAGGGTGGCCAGCGCCTGCACCCCGTGTGCAGCAACCTCGCTACGGTCGTCTCCGATAAGAGTCGCGAGTGAGAATACATACGTCATCCGCGCGTTGATCCAGAGTTCCGGCGGATGCTCGGGGTCGACTGTGCCGTCACCGCGAAGCCAGCCGAAGCCCCCGTCCTTGAGCCACGACCGCTCGGCGAAATCGAGCAGGTGCCGTCTCGCAGTCGCGCGCCACGCCGACTCGCCGCATGAAGTACGCCCGGGGGTTTCTGGCATGTTGCTCAGCCTATTCGTCGCCTATGCCGCGTGCGGTCAGAGCTGCGCCTGTGTCGTGTGCCCGGGCGACAGTCCGGATGACCATCGGTATGAGGAGGGCGCGCGAACTGCGATCGAGGCCACGGGCCTTCGCCGCGAACCGGGTCTCCTGGGCAATCTCCAACGTCCCCGGCACGGAACGCATCATGAGCGCGAACGCGAGGGCGATCTTGTCGGGGTTTGCGCCGAACCGACGGTACGGCTGGAGCCAACGCGTGATGGTGTCGAGCATGTCGTTGATCGAAGTCGTAGCGGTGAAAATGGTGGCAAGGATGACGAGGGCGAACAGGTCGCCGATGACTTCGGCGCCGCCGGCCAACCCCTGTTGCCATACCTGGAACGCCCCGAACATGATTGCGACCACGAGCACCCCACGCAGGGCCCCGGCGGTCGTACGAATGTCGAGCCGGGCAAGCAGGCTGATGGCAATCCCCACTGCCAGGAACGCTGCCGCGCTCGCC
>JBDSQP010000538.1:0-8174 GCA_039929755.1 Aeromicrobium sp.
GCCGAGCGCGAGTGCGGTGGCCGTGATGATGCGCAGACCAACAAGGGATGGTGGGGAAGCCATCCGTCAAGGGTATGTGACGTATGGGTTTTTTGGGGCTGATGAGACAGATGTGGGCCGTCGGTGCGCGTCATGAACCCCGGGCTTTTCCCGATACCCTTGACCCGTGACTGTGCGCCTCTATGACTCCGCTACGAAGGAAACCCGCGATTTCGTCCCGCTCAACCCGGGACACGTGGGCATCTATCACTGCGGCCTGACGGTCCAGGGGCCTCCGCACATCGGTCACATTCGCAAAGAAGTCGTCTTCGACGTCCTGCGCCGCTGGTTCGAGCACGAAGGATTCGAAGTCACGCTGGTCGCCAACCTCACCGACATCGACGACAAGATCCTCGCCAAAGAGGCCGAGCAGGGCGAGCCGTGGTGGGCCATCGCCTATGCCAACGAGCGAGAGCTCCACAACGCCTACGCCGTGCTTGGCTGCAAGCCGCCGACGTATGAACCCCGTGCCACCGGTCACGTGCCCGAGATGATCGAAATGATCGAAACCCTCATCGCCAAGGGTCATGCCTATGCGGCCGCCGATGAATCCGGAGACGTCTACTTCGACGTTCGTTCCTGGCCTTCATACGGCGAGCTTTCCAATCAACGCATCGATGACATGCAAGCTGCCGAGGACGCGCCGGTCGACGGCAAGCGCGACCCCCGCGACTTCGCGTTGTGGAAGGGCCACAAGGCGGGCGAGCCCGAGACAGCCTCATGGCCGACTCCCTGGGGACGAGGCCGGCCCGGCTGGCACCTCGAGTGCTCGGCTATGGCGGCCAAATACCTCGGCAACGAGTTCGACATCCACGGCGGCGGCCTCGACCTGCGCTTCCCGCACCACGAGAACGAACTTGCCCAATCGCGCGCGGCCGGTCAGCCTTTCGCCCGTATGTGGATGCACAACGCGATGCTCAACCTCTCCGGTCAGAAGATGGCCAAATCGGTCGGCAACACCATGATGGTCAGCGAGGTCGTCAAGCGTGTGCGCCCGATCGAGTTGCGCTATTACCTACTTGCGGCGCACTACCGATCGATCATCGAATACTCCGAGGAGTCGCTTGCAGAAGCGGCGGTCGCCTTCCAGCGCATCGAGGGTTATGTCCGGCGCGCCACTGAGGTCACCGGTGGTGTTGACGTATCCCAAGGCATCCCGTGCGCGGATTTCATCGCGGCGATGGACAACGACCTTGCCGTGCCCGCAGCGCTCGCTGCTCTTCAGGAAGTCATCGGAGAGGGCAACAAGTTGCTCGTCGACGGCGACTCGCCCGCACTTCGCGGGACGCTCGCCTCGGTTCGAGCCATGCTCGGTGTCCTTGGCGTCGACCCGATCGGCGAGACCTGGGCCGAGAGTGGCGCGGAGGTCTCATACAAGGAAGCGCTCGACGTGCTGGTCAAAGGCCTACTCGATCAGCGCCAGGAAGCACGTACAAACAAAGATTTCACTACGGCGGACCGCGTACGCGATCAACTGATCGCAGCCGGCGTCGACATCGAAGACACAGCACAGGGACCACGTTGGTCCGTGGGAGGAAAGAACTGATGGCCGGAAACAGTCAGCGCAAAGGCGCTATCAAGAAGACCGGCAGGGGCAATCCGACCGCCGGATCCGGTGGACGCGTGCGCCGCGGACTCGAAGGCAAGGGGCCGACCCCCAAAGCCCACGAGCGTCCGAACCACAAGGTTTACAAGATGAAGACCGCCGCCGAAAAGCGCGATGCGGCCAAGCCCAAGCGTGGCAAGGGTGAGCAGGCCGAGTGGGTCGCCGGACGCAACTCCGTCGTCGAGCTCCTGCGTGCGACCGTCCCGGTCCGGACGTTGTATGTCGCCGAAGGCACTGATCGTGACGAGCGCATCCGTGAGATCTTCCGTCTCGCCGCCGACCAGCACGTGTCGCTCCTGGAGATCGGACGCGTCGAGCTCGACAAGCTCACCGGAGGTGCCGTGCATCAGGGCATCGCCGCCAAGATCGACCCCTACGAATACGCGCACCCCGACGATCTGATCAAGGCCGCGCACGAACTCGACCAGGATCCCCTGATCGTGATGCTCGACAGCGTGACCGATCCGCGCAACCTCGGCGCCGTCGTGCGTTCGGCTGCCGGTTTCGGTGCGCACGGAGTCGTCATACCCGAGCGCCGTGCCGCCCAGATGACTGCTTCGGCCTGGAAGACATCGGCCGGCGCCGCGGTACGCGTGCCCGTGTCACGGGCGACGAACCTGACTCGGCAGATCAAGTCGTACCAGGAGCAAGGCCTCATGGTCATCGGTCTTGCCGCGGACGGCGAAGTGTCCCTGCCAGATCTCGATCTGGCTGACGGTCCGCTTGTGGTCGTCATCGGTAGCGAAGGCAAGGGACTGGGCCGACTCGTGGCCGAAAGCTGCGACCTGCTCGTCTCGATCCCGATGGCCTCGACGCTTGAATCCCTCAACGCCGGCGTCGCCGCGGGCATCGCGCTTTACGCGATCGACCAAAAGCGCAACTAGCCCACCGTCCCCAAGATTTGGCCGATTTCCAACCCGTTTTGCCCGGTTTTGCCCGGTTTCGGGTGCCTCAGCCGCCAAATCTTGGTGCAGGGGTCTGCGGTGCACGATCGGGTCAGCCAAGGACGCGATCGAGGTATGGATTGGTAAATACACGATCAGGGTCGAAGCGATCGCGGACAGTCACGAAGTCGTCGAAGCGTGCGTACGTCTTACCGAAGTAGTCGGCGCCGAGCGTATGGAGCTTGCCCCAATGTGGGCGACCTTCGTGCTCGGTGAAAATCGACTGGGCTGCGTCGAAGTACTGGCGGTAATCGGTTTTGTAGTACTGATGAACGGCAACGTACGCGTTGTCGCGTTCGTGGCCGGTCGACATCCACACATCGTCGGCCGCGGTGAAGCGGACCTCGATCGGGAAGGTGATGTTCTCGTGGCCGGCGTCGAGCCAGTTGCGCAGCTCGCCCAGAACGTCTTGGACCGCATACCGCGGCACGGCAAACTCCGACTCGCGGAACTTGACCCGGCGCGGTGACACGAAGACGTTGAACGAGTCATCGACATACTCCCGTTCGGAGATCATCGACGCAGTCGTGTTGTTGATCCGGGGGATCAGGGTCGGCGTGCGGCGGGCGACCTTGTTGATGACATCGAAGGCATCGTTACTCAGGAATTCGTCGTCGAGCCATTGCCTGAACCTGCCGATCGGCCTGACCTGAGTGCCGGCCGGCACGCGGTTGTTGCGTTTGATGAGCGCCTTCTCCGTATGGGGGAACCAGTAGAACTCGAAGTGGTCGTTTTCGCTGACCAGCTCGTGGAGGCGGTCGAAGACTTCGGGCAACGCCATGGGTTCCTCGCGGGCGTGGAGGAGGAAGGCCGGCTCGCATTGGAGGGTGACTTCGGTGATGATGCCGAGGGCACCGAGCGTCACCCGCGAGGCACCGAAGAACACGTGGTCCTCGTCGATCTCGACTATGTCGCCCGACGCCGTCACGATCTGGACGGCGACAACAGCCTTGGAGATGCCGTGGAGCTTGCCGCCGGTGCCGTGGGTGCCGGTCGACACCGCGCCCGCGACCGATTGTGGATCGATGTCGCCAAGGTTGGGGAAGGCGAGGCCATGACCCTTGAGGATGGGATTGAGCTCGTGGAGCGAGATGCCGGCCTGCACCCGCACGCGACCCAGAGACATGTCCCACTCGAGGACGCTTTTCATCCGGTCAAGGTGCAGGAGCACGCCATCGGTCACACCGATGTCGGTGAACGAATGGCTCGCCCCGATCGCCTTGACCCGCATGGCGTCTGCAGTGGCCTTGCGCACCAGCGCGACGACCTCGGCTGTGCTGGAGGGATGCGCTACGGTGCGCGGATTGCCCTCGGCACTCTGACCCCAATTGGTCCACGTGCTCATCCGAAGTTCTTCCCTTCACCCCGGTACGTGGGGAGTGACGTACGGCTGCCGTCGGCCGCTACCAGGTGTACGGCATCGAATCGCTCACACATTTCGCCGGCCTTGGCGTATCGCATCCATACGTGGTCGCCGATCCTTAGCGACTTCGCGGACTTTCCCTTGACGGGCGTCTGGACCTCGCCGCCGCCTTCGGTGCCGATGAGTTCGAGGCCTGCCGGCCAGGTGGGGGTGGGTTGGCGGTTCTTGTTGGTCGGCCCTGACGCGATGTAGCCGCCGGAGTAGAGCGTTGCGATGTCCTTGGTCGGCTTACGTACGACCGACAATGCGTAGAACGCGGCGGCCCTGGCCTCCCAGGCGTCATAGCCGTCGAAGAGCGTCGGGTTGAACAGCCCCGAACCCGCAGTGAGTTCGGTGATGGCCGGGTCGGCGCCGGTCACCTCAAGGCTCCCGGTGCCGCCGGCGTTGACGATCTCCAGGTTGGCGTGGTGGCTGACAGCGTCGACGACCTTGGTGCGGCGTTCGAGTAGCTCGGCCGCAGACCGCGCTTTGACCAGGCGAACGGCTTTGGAGGAGTCGGGGAGACCGGCGATCTGAGCGTCATAGAACATCACGCCGACCAGGTTGAAGGCATCGCGTTTGGCAATGGCGGCTGCGAGCTTGGCGGCCTCTTTCGCCGAATGAACGGGGGACCGGCGGACGCCGAGATGGACCGGGCCAATCCGCAGCGAGGAGTCGACATCGATGCAGACGCGAAGAGGCGGATGGTTGGCGCCGATTGCGGAGTCGATGAAGTCGAGTGATGCGACGCTGTCGACCATGAGGGTGATCGCGGCCATGCGCTGCTCGGTGGCGATCAGGTCCTTGAGGGCGGCCTTGTTGGTCGTGGGATAGGCAAGCAAGATGTCGTCGATCCCGGAGTCGGCGAGCCAGTTGGACTCGGCGAGCGAGTAGGTCATGACTCCTGCAAAACCGTCACGCGCAAGCGTGCCTTCGACGATGCTGCGGATCCGAACGGACTTGCTGGCAACCCGCACCGGTACTCCGCCCGCGCGACGTATGAGGTCGTCCGCGTTGGCCCAAAGGGCCGGTTCGTCAATGACGGCGACGGGTGTCTCGAGGTCCGCAATGGCACGTTCGAGGCGGGGGAACGGTTCGCTCATGCGGCAAGTATGCCGTGCCGAACGCCGATTAGACCGCCAGCAGTTTCTGCACAGACGATGAGGCATGTGCAGCGACCTGCTCGTAGTCCCGTATGTCGAACGCCGCCATCTGGCGCGCGAACTGTGTGGCGAATCCTGGGTACATCGTGCCGTTGAAACCATCTTCGGTGAGGTACCAGCTGTGGCAACCGGAGTTCCAGGTGGTCTTGGCGAGTCTCCTTTGCATTCCGCGATTGAAGCTGTCCTGCCGTAGCTTCGAGACGTCGAGCGACACGAGGTTGGCGTCGAGGATGGCCTGGATCCCCTTGACGGCGTAGTCGATCTGGTGCTCCATGTAGACCAACGCCGAATTGTGACCCGGACCCGAGTTGGGGCCGAAGGTCAGAAACAGGTTGGGATAGCCCGAGACGCTGACACTCTTGTAGGCGTGAACCCCGGTTGACCATTCTTCGGCCAGGGATCGACCGCCCTTGCCGGTGATCGGGAAGGGCGTGCCGGTCTTGTTCACGTCGAAGCCTGTGGCGAAGACGATCGCGTCGAGCCGGTGCTCGATCCCGTCGGACGTGCGGATTCCGGCGGGTGACAAGGTCGCGATTGGCCAGGTGAAGAGCTTGCAGTTGTCGGCCTGCAGCGCGGGGTAGTAGTCGCTCGACATGAGCATCCGTTTGCAACCGGCCCGGAAATCTGGCGTCAGCTGGCGTCGCATCCACTGGTCTTTGACCTGCCGGTGCAGGTGCTGTTTGGAGGCGGCCTGCACCACCGAGGTGAAGGGCGTGTTCCATACGAGGCCGAGCGCGACGGCTTCATGCCCCCAGAACCATGCCTGCCGGGCGGCGGTCTGCGTGGCGGGAACCCTGCGGAAAAGACTCTGGGCCCACCCGGGGTGCGGGAAGTCCATACGGGGCATCACCCACCCGGGAGTGCGCTGGAAGACCTTGACGTACCCGGCTTGCTTGACCAGTTCGGGAATGATCTGAACCGCGCTCGCCCCGGTCCCGATCACACCGACCCTCTTGCCCGAGAGGTCATAGCCGTGGTCCCAGCGCGCACTGTGGATCTTGTGGCCCTCGTATGAGTCGATGCCCCTGATGTCGGGGAAGCTGGCGTTTGCCAACGGGCCGGATGCCATGACTACTGTGCGCGCAAAGAGTTCTGTGCCGTCCTCAGTGCTGACCGTCCAGGTGCCGTCCTCCTCTGAGAACGCCATACCGGTGACGTTGACGCCGAAGCGAATGTGCCTCTTCAGGTCGAACCTGTCGACGATGCCGTCGATGTAACCGAGAATTTCCTCGCTGCCTGAATAGGCCTTGGACCAGTTTGGGTTCTGGGCGAACGAATAGGAATACAGGAGCGACGGGATGTCGCACGCTGCGCCGGGATAGGTGTTGTCACGCCACGTGCCCCCGACCTGTTGGTCCCGTTCGAGGATGACGATGTCGTCGATCCCGGACTGAAGCAACCGAACAGCCATACCGAGTCCGGCAAATCCTGCGCCGACGATCAGTGTGGAAATGGGCCGATCCTGGTGGTTCGTGACCCGACTCATGCTTGCGGCTCGTAGGTCAGTTCCTTCGACCACAAGGGGACCTGGCGAAGGAGGCGGCGGGGGTAGTGGGTGGAAAGTTTGACCATTCGATCGGCCACCAGGTGATAGGGGCTCGATCGGTCGATCACCATCATTCCCTGCCACTTGATGACCTGATAGAGCGGAAGCCTCCGGGTGAACTCGCTGCGGTCGCCGACATTGGCAAAGCGTCGGAGCGCGACATAGAGGCGCTCTTCGTCGATGCCCATGTGGGCAATGTTGTCGCGCATGCGGTTGAGCAGCGGGATGTACATTATGGCGCCGATCAAAAGGGAGGGGCTGAGGACACCGCCGGCGAAGTCGATGAGGATCTTGCGCAAACGGGCGTGGCCGAGGATGTCGAGGACCTCGAAGTCAACGGCCAGATGACGTGATTCGTCGGCATTGATCTTCTTGAACACTTCGTGGCAGATGGGATCGTCGACCTCGTCCATCAGGAATTTGACGAGCGCCCCGTCAAGCGCAACCTCGAGCATGGGGATGACGGTTCCGAGGACCGAGAGCGAGGTGCTGTCCGCATATTTGTCGAGCCATTCGATGGCGAGCCGCACGTTGATGTTGGGCTCGGGAATCTTGTCGCCGTCGAGCATGTCCCAACGGCGCATCAATGCGAGTTCGGCGTTGGCGTGACGCTGTTCCTCGGCGTGGAAGTAGGTGTAGATCTCCTTGAGGGTGTCGGTAGGTGCCTTCTTGGACATGGCGGCGAAACCGCGGGCGCCGATGTTCTCGATCCAGACGAGGTCGGACATGAAGTCCTTCAGCTTGGCGCGCTGCTTCTCGCTGACGAGTTCGGCGCCGGGCGCGTCCCAGTCGATGTCGGCCAACGCCCATTGGCGTTCCTTGATCGTTTCGAGGGTCTTGTCGAGGTCGAGGGACATGGTCACTTTCCTGTCGTTGCGCGGACGGTGGGATGGGTCAGGCGACTGAGTCGGTTGAGCTGGCCGAGTCCGAAGGTGTACGGCGCGGGTGCGTGTCTTTTGAGGTGCCAGATCAGTCGGGCGTCGATTTGCGGGACCACATAGAGCCGACCATGGTCGTGGGCGTCGAGCGTGGTCCTGGCCACTCGGTCGGCAGAGAATCCGGTCCACTTCATCAGGGTTTTGGCGAGCTCGGCGGACGGCCCCGAGATGCGACCGTCCCGCGCCACGTTGGTCTTCACGAAGGTGGGGCACAACACCGAGACGGCAACTCCTGATCCGCTGAGCTCGGCGGAGAGCGTTTCGCTCAGGGCAAGGACGGCCGCCTTACTCACGTTGTACGGGCCCATGAGCGGGGCGGCGGCGAAGCTGGCGGTCGAGCCGACGTTGATGATTCCGCCATGGCCTCCGGCGCGAAGCCGTGGCGCGAACACATGGCAGCCGTAGACGACGCCCCAGAGGTTGACGCCGAGAGCCCAATCCCAGTCTTCGAGAGGTATGTCGCCGATGGGAAGCCCGCCGATGCCGACGCCCGCGTTGTTGATGACGAGGGAGGTGGGCTCGCCGAACCATTCTTC
>JBDSQP010000539.1:0-6506 GCA_039929755.1 Aeromicrobium sp.
CACGAGATCCTGATCGTTGACGAGGCTCTGGCCGTCGGCGACAAGGAATTCCGTAAGCGCAGTGAGGCACGCATCCGGGCGATCCGCGACAACGCCGGCACGGTGTTCCTGGTCAGCCATTCGATGAATTCGATCCGCGAGACGTGCAATCGAGTCATCTGGATCAACAAGGGCGTGCTCCAGATGGACGGGGACCCCGAAGAAGTCATCGCTGCATACGAGACGAGTCAGTAGCAAAGGCTTAGCGAGCCGGCTTGCTCAGCAAGCGGACTCAAGGTCATCCGTCGAGTTGGCCTCGCTTTTGTCGGATTTCGAGTCACCCGCCGACGTCTCTTCGGACTTTTGGATCGCGTCGTTGATCATCTTCTTGATCAGGACAAAGTCCGGATGAACCGTGTTGACCTTCGGCGGAACCAGCGAGACGGTCGCGACCTTTTCCCTACGCGATTTCAGCGCAAGATCTGCGAACTGTGGCAACTCTGACCGCGGAATCGTGGTGCTAAGCAGTTCTTCGCCGGACGTGAGGATCTTTGTCGCGTTCAACAGCACCGTCTGCGGGCTGAGTTCGTGCAGCATGTCGCTCATCAGGCACTTCTGGCGCGCCATGCGCGTGTAGTCATCTGACTGAACGCGGCTGCGCGCGAACCACAGGGCTTGTTTGCCGTCGAGCTTCTGTACTCCGGGTTCAATGTATTTGTTGATGTAGGCATCGTCGTGGCCGAACATCGCGATCCGCGTATGGACGTTGACAGTGACTCCGTCGACCGCGTTGACCAGCGACCGGAAGCCCTTCATGTTGATCATGATGTAGTAGTTGATCTTGAGTCCGGTCACGCCGCTGATCGCGTCGATCTGGGCGTTGAGTCCGGGATCCTTGCTCCCCGGATAGAGATCGCTCCGGTTGGACGCGTAGGTGTGAACCGCGTTGAGAAGACATACGCTCCCGCAGTTGAAACCGTTGGGATAGGCCTTGTGCATCGGCGAATCCAGCGGAAACGGCACGTTTTGGAGATTTCGGGGCAGCGAGACGAGGACGGTCTTGCCGGTTTCGGCATCAACACTGGCGACGGTCATCGAGTCCGGACGAAGCCCCATCCGCCCCTTGCCGGAGTCACTTCCCAGTAACAGGATGTTGTAGCGACCCTTGAGCGGCGCCGACTTCTCGGTCTCCTTGAAGACCTTTTTGACGACCACGTTTTGAACGTGGATCAACTGTGACGCGTATGCCGTCGAACCGACTGCCGAAGCGACGATGGCGGCATTGACGGCGGTCACCACCGCGGCCCTTCCGAAGTTAAGACGAAATGGGGAACCCAGTCGCCAAGCATCAATGAAGAGCATGAGCCACAAGGCGGCGATCACGACGATGCCTGCGCGCGCGATCAGTAGAGCATCGGAGTCTGTGAGCAGAGTGAAGATTTGCTTGCGGTCGATCCTGGCCGTGACCGCGAGGTAGCCAATGCCGCCGAGTAGCGCGGCCCAAACGGCCAGGGCGGCACGGCCGACCGATTTGTTGCCGACCGCAAGTTGCGCCGAACCCGGCGCAACGATCGTCATCAGGCACAGCGTGAGGGCTCGCCGAAAGCGGACGCGGGCCGAATCGAGGTGACGATCGGCATAACCGCGGCCCAGAATGCTCGCTTTGTGCGACATGCTTCCCTCAATGACGAGTGTGGCCGAAGGCATTATTATCCCCGACGACACCAAAAATGGGCAATTCGTGCGTCCGCCCTGATCATGCCCCTGTCTCAGCAGGTCGCCTCAAGATCGTCAGAGGTGTTGGCCTTGCGCGGGTCGCTGTTGTCATCGACCGCATTCGGGTCTGCCTTCGGCAACGAGGCATCCATGATGCCGCCATCGCTGGTCGATCTGCCTTCGGCCTTGCCTATCGCCTTATCGATGATGTGTCGAACCTTGGTGAAGTCTGGGTTGCCTGTGTAGATGACCGGCGGCACGAGCGACACCGTCGAGATCTTCTGGGTCTTGGCCTTGAGCGCCAGATCCATGAAGGTCGGTAGGTCGGTCTGAGGGATGCTCGTGGTCAGCAGGGCCTTGCTCGAATCGGCGATCTTCTCGACGTTGAACAACACGGTCTTGGGACTCAGCTGATGAAGCATGTCGCTCATCACGCACTTCTGGCGACCCATGCGCGACCAGTCGTCGTTCTGGACCCGGCTGCGCGAGTACCAGAGGGCCTGATCGCCGGTCAGGAGGTGATCTCCCTTGGGGATCCATCCGCGAATGGGCGATCCGATTCCGCCGATCGCAGTGCGTTCCTTGACGTTGACCCGAACGCCACCCACGGCATCGACGAGTTGGGAGAATCCATGCATGTTGACCATGGCGTAGTAGTTGATCTTGAGGCCGGTGGTCTCCTCGACGGCGCCGAGCGTTGCCTGGAGTCCGGGCGACTTGGTCCCAAAAAGACTCGCGTGGTCGTTGGCCCAGGTGTTGATCCCGTTGAGCTCACAGCCCTCGCAATTGAATCCCAGGGGGAACTGCTTACGCATGACCGAGCCCTTGGGGAACGGGACGTTTTGAAGGTTGCGAGGCAAGCCGACGAGGACCGTGCGACCGGTCTCCTGGTCGATGCTGGCGACGGTCAGCGAATCGGGACGCAGTCCGCTCCGGTTCGGCCCGGAGTCACCGCCCAGGAGAAGAATGTTGTAGCGACCGTCGGTTGGTTTGGACACCGTGTCGGCGACGAAGACCGCTCCGATGAAGGAGTTTTGCACGGCAACAAGATGGGCGGCGAAGAACATCGAGCCGGCTGTGGCGAAGCACAACACGCCGTTGATGCCCGTCATCACAAGCCGATGGTTGCGGGCAAGCTGACGCGGGCGGCCGAGACGCCAGGCGTCAATCAGGAGCCCGACCCAGGCGATCGCGCCGGCGAGCAGGAACAGGCGCATGGCGTTCATGATCGTCGAGTTGGTCAGGAGCCTCAGGAACCCGGTGCGGGAAGTCATTCCGAGCAGAACGGCGAACGCGGCGGCCGCGAGTACGAAGAGCCAGACGCGGATTGAGATCCGTCCGACCTTTTTGTTGCCCATCACCAACTGGGCCGACCCTGGCATGACAAAGGTCATGAACGTCAACGTGAGTGCGCGTCGGAACTGAATCTTTGCCGATTCATCGGCCGGGCGAGAGTAGGTGCCGCCCATAACACTCGAGCGTTCGTAAGACATGAGGTCCTCACGTGGGAAGGGCTGAATATCTGGGCTTGAGGTCCAGTTCAGTATGGAGCCAAGTCTCAAGTAGCACTTGAGGGCGCGCCGAGGATGAAATGAATTTTCGAGCGTGGTTTGCGCTGAGAATTGGGCCGAGACTGTAGCGTTTCTGACATGCCCGATGAGACCCAAGAGGACCAGTACGGCTGGCTCTACAGCGACGAGGACCGCACGACGCAGTCGCTCGCCACCGAGGTCTCAGACGACTTGCCTCCCCCGCGGCTTCCCCCGCCCAGCGGACCCGGCGGCGGTTACAAAACGCCCAAGGGTCCGAGGAACAAGCGGCCGATCCGCAGAGTCATACTCATTCTGGTTCTGGCATGGATCGTCTTCCTGATCGCAGTGCCCATCTGGGCCTGGGGCAACATCGCCAAGGTCGATGCAGAGCCGACGACCGCGCGCCCCGGCGACCAGCTCGGGACCAACTACCTTCTAGTCGGATCTGACAGCCGTCGCGGCCTGACCAAGGAGCAACAGCGAGACCTTTCAACCGGCGGCGACTCCGGCGGCCGTGGACGCACCGACACGATCATGATCATGCACGTCGGCAAAGGTCCGACACTACTCATGTCGATCCCCCGCGACTCATTGGTTCCGATCAAGGGTTACGGCACCACCAAGATCAACGCGGCCTACGCCTATGGCGGCCCGAAACTGCTGATTTCCACGCTTGAGACAACGACGGGGCTTCGGATAGACAAGTATGTCGAGGTCGGTTTCGGCGGTTTAGTCAACGTCGTCGACTCTCTCGGTGGCGTCCAGATCTGTCCGAAGTCCGACATCGATGACAAGGACGCTGGCCTTCACGTCAAGAAGGGTTGCCAACAGGCCGACGGCAAAACCGCCCTGGCGTTTTCGCGTTCCCGTCACACCTACGCCACTCAGGACATTCAGCGCGTGCAGAGCCAACGCGAAGTCCTGGGTTCGATCGCGGCCAAGGCCAAGTCACCGTGGACCGTCATCAACCCGTTCCGCTATAAGTCCGTAGCCGGTGGGGCATCCAAGTCGTTGCAGATCGGCGAGAACGTCAACCCGATCGACCTCGGCAGGTTCGTGCTCAACCTCTCCTCGGCGATGTCCGGCGGCGGCCTCAACTGCACCATCCCCTTGCGGGACCTCGCGGTTCATTGGGATTCGGTGCGAGCACTCAAGATGCTCGCCTTCGTCAAGGCCGATCAAACCGATCAGATCGGCAACCTGTGCACCAAGGACGGGCTACCCAAGAGCTAGCCCCTCAGGCCCAGCGACTCAGAGAGTCGACTGGATGCCGGCAAGGAGCTGGCGAGCCATCACGATGCGCTGGACCTGGTTGGTGCCTTCATAGATCTGGGTGATCTTGGCATCGCGCATCATCCGCTCGACCGGATAGTCACGGGTGTAGCCGTAGCCGCCGAGGACCTGAATCGCCTGGCCTGTTACTTCCATCGCCACGTCCGAGGCAAAGCACTTGGCGGCGGCGCCGAAGAAGGTCAGGTCCTTGTCGCCGCGTTCGGATCGACCGGCCGCAGCGTAGGTCAACTGACGTGCGGCTTCGACCTTCATACCCATGTCGGCGAGCAGGAACTGCAGGCCCTGGAATTCCGCGATGGCCTTGCCGAACTGCTTGCGCTCCTGGGCGTAGCCACGGGCGTAATCCAGGGCGCCCTGAGCGACACCAACTGCCTGCGCGGCGACTGTGACGCGTGTGTGGTCGAGTGTGCGCATCGCAGTCTCGAAACCAGTGCCTTCGGCACCGATCATCCGGTCGGCCGGAATGCGTACGTTGTCCAGATAGACCTCGCGGGTCGGGGAGCCCTTGATGCCCAGCTTCTTTTCGGGGGCACCGAAGGAGACGCCTTCGTCGGACTTCTCCACGACGAATGCCGATATGCCCTTGGTGCGCTTTTCGGGGTCGGTGACGGCCATGACCGTGTAGTACTCCGAAACACCCGCATTGGTAATCCAGCGCTTGACGCCGTTGAGGACGTAGAAGTCCCCATCGCGGACAGCGCGGGTCTTCATGCCCGCCGCATCCGAGCCGGCGTCAGGTTCGGACAGACAGTAGGAGAACCCGCCCTCGCCCGCGGCGAGTTTGGTGAGGTACTTCTGCTTGAGCTCTTCGGAACCGGCGATCTGAACTGGGAGGGAGCCCAGCTTGTTGACGGCGGGAATCAGCGAAGACGAGACGCACGCACGTGCGACCTCTTCGATCACGAGTACGGTCGCCAGTGCGTCGGCGCCGGCGCCACCGTATTCCTCGGGAATGTGTGGCGCGTGGAAGTCGGCGGCGAGCAGCGCATCGGCGGCTTCCTGGGGGTAACGGGCGTTCTCATCGACATCGGCCGCGAACGGGGCGACCTTGGCATCACAGACCGCGCGAACAGCTTCGCGTATGGCCAGGTGCTCTTCGGAAAGGGAGTAAAAGTCGGACATGGCAGTGCTCCTGAAAAACTAGGACGTCCTACTAATCTAGCCGTGTTGTGTGCGTCACAGACCTATCGGGTGCCAACGCGAAATCGGCCTACGATGAGGCATGCGAACTGAGATCACCACTGTCGATGCGCTCCGCGAGGTCATCGGCAAGCCACTCGAAAGGGTTCTTCAGAAGGACCGCGCAACTCTGGCCCCCGAGCAGATCGCCTGGCTTGGCCAGTCCCCGTTTTGCTTGATCGGCACCTCGGCCCTCGACGGCACTTGTGATGTCTCTCCCAAGGGAGACCCGGGCGGGTTCGTCCATGTCATCGACCTACGCACGATCGCCATACCGGAGCGTCCGGGAAACAAGCGTGCCGACGGCTACCGGAACATTCTCGAAAATCCCCACGTCGGGTTGTTGTTCATGGTCCCCGGTCGCGGCGACACCCTGCGCATCAACGGTCGGGCGACTCTGCTGAGCGATGCTCCATACATCGACGAACTCGTCGTCAAGGGTCATCGCCCCCAGCTTGTGATCGAGGTTTCGATCGAGCAGATCTTCTTCCATTGCGCCAAGGCGTTCATACGCTCCTCGCTGTGGAAGCCCGAGACCTGGCATCCGGACGCGATCCCGTCCCGCGCACAGATCGCGAAGTCGCTCGAACGTCCTGACGACTCAATCGAAGAACTCGAGGCCTACTACGGGAAGGCCTACAGCGAAGGTCTCTACTGAGTCGAAGACGCGTCGCCTAGCTGGCTGAGAAGCCGGCGCCGGGCCTGGGGTTGCGCACCTTTTCGCCCTTCGCCCTCGCTATGTTGGCAAGTTCCTCCTGGAAGGCCAGCATCTTCGTGGTGAGGTCTTCGTCACCAGCTGCGAGTATG
>JBDSQP010000540.1:0-4698 GCA_039929755.1 Aeromicrobium sp.
GACGCGACGATGGAACTTCTGCCCTTCCTTGACGATCTTGCGCATCCGCGACTCGATCGCTTCCAGGTCTGCCGGCCTGAACGGCTCGTCGACGTCGAAGTCGTAGTAGAAGCCATCGGTGATCGGCGGCCCGATGCCGAGCTTGGCGTCAGGGAAAATCTCCTGGACAGCCTGTGCCATGACGTGTGCGGTCGAGTGGCGCAGGATGTTGCGCCCGTCGGCAGAATCCATCTCGACGCCTTCGACGACATCGCCGTCAGCAAGTTCGTATGCCAGGTCCTTCAGTTCGTCACCCACGCGGGCGGCGATCACGGATGGGGTTTCGGCGAACAACTGCCAGGCCTTGGTGCCAACTTCGACCGCTTGCTCCGCGCTGGAGACGGTGATTTTGAGCTGGGACATGGGAATTCCTTGCAGTATGGACGGGCCCTACGGATGGCCCGTTCTGATTACGGCAAGCCTAGCGTCCGGGCGGAATCGATCAGGACGGGCGTATGACCCGTCGCAGCAGGTTGCCGATCGCCAAGTAGATGACCGCGGCGATGCCCCAGTTGACCAACGCACTTTCGCCCACGGCATTGGCGCCATCGAACGTGAACAGCCCGTTCTTGCGGGTGAACGGGCCGTCGATCAGGCCCGCACCACCGACGAAGAAGTTGCGGATGCCGCTGTCCGGGTTGGCCTTGAGAGCTACAAGAAGCGCTCCCACAACCAAGAAGATCGCGCAGGTGACCGCGACCTTCCAGAGGACTGACGCGGCAATGCCCCGGATCTGCTCGGCCGAAGCCCGCTGACGCCGATGTGTGTCGCTCACACTTGTCTCCCTTGGATCGATTCTGGCATAAATTTACAGTCGCACTCGAGAAGTCAGAGTTTGGCAACGACCTCGGCGGCGGAGCGTTTGCCAGCGCGGACGGCCCCGTCCATGTAGCCGGACCAATACGTGGCCGTCTCGGTACCGGCCCAGTGAACACGCTTGAAAGGCTCGCGAATTGTCGAGCCGTACGCGACTGTCGCACCTGGTTGGGCCGAGGCGATCGGACTGCCCATCGTCCAGCGTTCGTGAGTCCAGTCTTGCTCGACATAGTCGATCGGTTTCAGTGCCTCCGGACCCACGACCTTGGCAAAGCCTTCGAGGACGGCCTTCTTGCGATCGGCGAGTGACTGGTTGCCGTAGTTCAGCCAGGTTCCACCGCCGACGAAGGCAAGAAGAACTCCGACCTTGCCGTCGCTCGGAGTGTTGTCGAAACACGCGCGGACCGCGCCGCTATCGAGGACACCTGAACCGGACAGTCCCTTGGCCCGCCAGAACGGGGTTTCGTAGACCGCATCGCATTTCATCAGCGTCCCCATCGGAAGGTGCTGCATGAGTTGGAGTCGTTTTGGCGGAAGCATGGGCGACCATTCGATCCCGAGAACCAACGGTGGCGGCACCGCGACGATGACTCGCCTTGCGCGCACCGTTCCGCGGTCACTGTGGACATCGACATGATCGCTCGACTGGACGATCTTCCTCACGGGAGCATTGAGCGCAACTTTGGATCCGAGTGCAATCGCAAGTTTGAGCGGAATGAGTCCGGATCCACCGACAAATCGAGAATCTTGAGCAGCACCCGCAGTGCCCGAGGAGCGCTCGAACGTACCCGGATTGGTCTCGTTGCCGGCGGTCGCGATGTACCAGAGGAAGAACAGGAGCGACATGCCCTCCGCGTCTGTCCCGAATGCGGGCTGGAAGTAGCAGAGCAATACTTCGCGCACCGCCGGGACGAGCGTGTTCTTTCTGAGCCACGAGTCGACCGTCATCGAATCCCATTCGACGGCGTTCTTCGCTGTCCAGGGCGCGTCGACCGGAACCTGCTTGGCCATGTTGTCGATGCGCGCTTGAAGGATGGCCGCGTCGGCAAGAATCAGCGGATCGGGCGGCACGGTGCCGGTGTATTTCAGTGTTCCGGTGTGCTGGGACACGTAGACGTTCTTGCCTTCGGCATATTCCTTGAAGGTGTCGACCTTGAGTTCTTTGGCGAGCGCAAGGAGGTGATCTTGCGTCGGTCCGACGAAGGCACCGCCTGCCTCGATAACAGAGCCGTTGGACAGCGTGTGGTTGAGGACTCGGCCACCAACCCGATTGCGGGCTTCGAGAACCAGAACAGACTTGCCCTTGGCCGCGATCTTGCGGGCAGCGACAAGTCCGGATATGCCGCCACCGACGACCACGACATCGACCGATTTGGGTAGAGATCCCGAAGAAGTGGCGGCACTGGCCGCCGACAGCCCCAGGCCATTCACTGCGAGAGCCGCGCTTCCGACTGCTGCACTTCCGATAAGTCCACGTCTGCTGATGCGCTGTTCCGTCACGCTCACTTAACGAGCGGAACCCCCAAAGGAGACGTTCGACTAGTCAGAACTTGCCGGAATTGTTGTACGCAGATGACTTGTCCGAGAACATCGCCATCCGTTGTTCCGGACTCATGGCCGCGATCTGCGTCCAGTATTCGGCTGCCGCTCCGGTGACTTCGGGGGGCGGGCCGATCGGCACGATCGAGTGGACCACCTGGTCGTCATACACGTGGACGAAATTGATCGACTGACCGAAATCGATGCCGGACAACAACCGATCTTCGGCGGTGAGATCCATCGTGTAGCAGGTGGCTGCTGCGACGGACACCGGAATCTCGGCAAACGTGCTGTGGGTCGAATAGTGGAGATGCCCGCCGAGGATAGCTCTCACGTCAGTGCCTCGAATGACGTCGGCCAGTCGACTCTGGTCGAGGAGTTCGAGCATGCCCATTGCCTCCATCCGGGGCGTCGGGATCGGCGGATGGTGCAGGGTCAGAATGGTGCCGTCGGGCGCCGGCGTCGAAAGTATTCCGCGAAGCCACTCGAGCTGTTCGGCGTCGATGTCGCCGTGGTGGAATCCGGCGACGGTCGTGTCGAACGAAATGACGCGCAAGCCGTTGAGGTCATAGACGCGATCCTGGGGGCGATCGGTTTCAGGCTCATCGAACAACTCACGCGCGTAGTCGGCGCGGTTGTCGTGGTTGCCCATGACCCAGATGACTTCGGCACCAATGCGTTCTGCGACGGGTTCGACGAGGCCTCGCAAACGCGAATAGGCGTCCGCTTCGCCCTTGTCTGCCAGGTCGCCGGTGAAGACGAGTGCTTCGACATGGGCGTCGGACTTCTCGATCTGGTTGAGCGCCTGAGACAGATGGCCGTCGGTGTCAATCGAGCCATAGAGCGGTCGCTTGCCCCCGACGAAGTGGGTGTCGCTGACGTGCACGATGCAATGCCTTGGCGCAGGATGTTGACCGAGTTGGATCACGATTTCACCCTAAGGCAGCGACCGATACATCACATGAAGACCGACAAAGCCCTCCGTCGGATGCTGGAACGCCTCGGGGATCGTCGCCAGGATCTCGAAACCCAACGATTCCCAAAGCTGCACAGCCCGGACGTTTGTCTCCACGACTGCGTTGAACTGGATCGCCCTGAAGCCCGCGTCGCTCAGGGAACGGATGACGTGTTCGGCCAAGGCCCGTCCGACACCTCGGCCGGCATACGTCGGATCGACCATGAAGCTTGCCGAACCTACGTGCGATCCTCCGCCACCCTGGTTGGGTCCGCATTTCGCAGTGCCCATCACAGCACTGTCGTCGTCGACCGCCACAAAGGTCCAGCCACGAGAAAGCGCCTGTATCCACCAGTCGTGCGCCGAGGCTTCCGCGTATGGGCCCCACGTGTAGGTTTCGCCGGCTTCGATCGTCGCTCGGACGATCGGCTCGATTTGGCGCCAGTCCTGCTCGGTGGCATCCCGAATGATCACGTGCTCAGCCTATTCGGCCTGGCGGACCTTCGGCATAGGCAGAAGGAGCGCAGCAGGCGCGTGAGCGGGAACAGCCGGCGAGTTCGGTGCATGGGGAGTTATGGGCACGTAAGCCTCGCCCAGCGTCGGGCGCGTGTCGGGCTCTCCATTGTTGGGCCACAGCGCCATTGCTCGTTCGGCCTGCGCCGTGATCGTCAACGAAGGGTTGACACCGAGGTTTGCCGAGATCGCCGAGCCGTCTGCGACGTGAAGTCCCCGGTATCCATACATCCGCTGGTACGGATCGATCACGCCGTTGTCGATGTTCGTACCGATCGCGCAACCGCCGATGAAATGGGCCGTCATCGGGGCATTGGCGAGGTCGCCGACCGTTCCGCCGGGCAGACCGTCGATGTTGTCGGCGAGCTGGCGCGTGACCTCATGGGCCTTGGGGATCCAGGTCGGGTTTGGCTCGCCGGCGCCTTGCCGCGACGTCATCTTGCGCCCGAACAGACCGCGCTTCGTGAAGGTCGTCAGGGAGTTGTTCAGTGATTGCATGACCAGAACGATGATCGTCTGCTCGGACCAATGGCGCGGGTTGTGAATCCGGAACATCTTGATCGGCCCGACCTTGGCGTAAACCTTGATCGCACTCAGCCACCGTGAACCGTTGCCGCCGTCAACGAGGGCCGCGCCCATCAGCGCCAGGGCGTTGCTCCCCTTGCCATAGCGGACCGGCTCAACATGCGTCACCGCATCGGGATGGAACGACGAAGTGATCGAAACGCCACGCGAATAGTCCGCGTCCTTGTTGAGCGTACGGGCAGCGAGGACGGCCTCGGAGTTGGTACGGCTGAGCTCTCCGAGTCGCGGCGAGATGTCCGGCAATGAGCCCT
>JBDSQP010000541.1:0-5334 GCA_039929755.1 Aeromicrobium sp.
ACTTGCGTGCCAAAGCGATGCGGCGTCCGAGAAGGTCCGGGTGACGTACTCATGACGGAAGCACAGTCACAGGCGGGGAAGCTACGAAATCTCGAGATTCCGAACGAGGTTCGGTCCGAAGCGGTGACTTCGTGGTCGGACGAGGTCGAGGTACTCGTTATCGGTGCCGGCATGGCCGGCGTCGCCGCAGCGATAGAGGCAGCAACGACCGGCGCTCGGGTGCTCGTCCTGGATCGTGGCGGTCGCTTGTCGTGCACCAGCGCGATGGCCGGCGGACATTTCTATCTCGGCGGCGGTACGCCCGTGCAGGAGGCAGCCGGCTATGAAGACACACCGGCCGAGATGGCGAAGTACCTCACGGCGGTCTCGCCCGACTGCGACCCGGAAAAGATCCGCGTCTATAGCGAGGGCAGTATCGAACACTTCGGCTGGCTAGAGTCTTTGGGATTCGAATTCGAGCGTTCTTACTACCCGCAGAAGGCCGCCATTCAACCCGGTACGCAGGGAGTGATGTTCAGCGGCAACGAGAAGCTCTGGCCCTTCTGCGACCTCGCCGTGCCTGCACCTCGTGGGCACAAGCCGCCAGTCGAAGGTGACATGGGCGGCGCGACTCTGGTCCTTGAACTCGCCCTCAAGAAGTTGGACGAGTTGGGTGTGGAGATCCGTTACGAGACCGGTGCGACCGCGCTCGTGACCGAGCACCGTGCGCCTGATGGTGAGGTCGTGGTTGGAGCTACCTGGAAACGCTTCAGTGAGACCGGGGCTGTACGCGCAAGTGCCGTGGTCGTTGCCGCCGGTGGGTTCGTGATGAACCCCGACATGGTGCACGAGTTCGCGCCTCCACTCGAAGCCCTGATCGCCAAAGGGATGGCACTGGGCAACACCTATGACGACGGTCTTGGCATTCGCCTGGGTCAGTCGGTCGGTGGCGTCGCAGAACACATGGACGGCGCGTTCCTGACTGCGCCGTTCTACCCGCCTGGAGACCTGGTCAAGGGCATCTGCGTGAACAACCGCGGCGAGCGATTCGTCGCCGAAGATTCTTACCACTCGCGGACCTCCGCGTTCGTCTTCGACCAGCCCGAGCAGAAGGCCTGGCTGGTTCTGGACTCGGTACATATGGCCGAGCCGGCCTACGGCCTGCAGCCCCTCGTAGACGGGTGGGAGACCGTGGCGGAGATGGAAGTCGGGCTGGGTGTGCCAGTGGGCTCCTTGGCCCAAACCCTCGACGACTACAACGCGTCAGCACGCCAAGGAGACGATCCTGTGTTCCACAAGGCCACCGAATACGTCACGCCTCTCGACGCACCCCCATACGGTGCCTACGACTTGACTCCGGGACAGTGCTTCTACTCGGGGTTCACGTGCGGCGGCCTGCGAGTCGATCTAGACGGGCGTGTGCTTCGCGAGGACCGCACGGCCATTGCCGGCCTGTATGCGGCCGGCGCCTGCGCCTCGAACATCGCGGTTGACGGCCGCGGGTACGCCTCTGGAACCCAGCTCGGCGAAGCGTCGTTCTTCGGCCGGCGTGCTGGGCGTCATGCAGTCGGGGTCAACTCACGCCAAGACGTAACCCAGGTCACACAGGTTCGTTACTCTACTGACGTCGTTCGGTGACACGAATGACACTGATGAACGGCGTTCTCCGTTGTGGGTTCCGTCATCTCGGATTCGTACGGCCACAGGAGGAGACATGGGATTGAATCCCGCATCGATCCTTCGTGGACCCGGAGAGGTCGCTGCACTGGCCTGGGACGTGGTGAAGATGGCATTCACCACGCGCTTCCAGGGCCGCGAATTCGTGGAACAAGCCTGGTTCGTCACCAGCGTCACGCTGATGCCCACGATTCTTGTGTCCATCCCTTTCGGTGCAGTCATCGCACTCCAGGTCGGCAACCTCACTGGACAGCTCGGCGCGCAGTCGTTCGCCGGGGCTACCGCGGTGCTCGCCACCGTGAGGGAGGCGGCGCCAATCGCCGCGGCCCTGATCATCGCTGGTGCGGCCGGATCGGCGATCTGCGCTGACCTCGGGGCGCGGAAGATACGCGAAGAGATCGACGCCATGCGAGTCATGGGCATCGACCCGATTGAACGGCTGGTCGTGCCTCGCGCGCTCGCCACTGTGACCGTCGCGTTGCTCATGAACGGCATTGTGATCACGGCAGGTATCGCGGGCGGCTACTACTTCACGGTGATCGTGCAGGGTGGTTCCGCCGGAGCATTCCTCTCCTCGTTCACCGCGCTCGCCACGCTGCCTGACATCTATGTCGCCATGGTCAAGGCGGCCTGCTTCGGCTTCCTGGCGGCGATCGTCGGCGCTTACAAAGGTCTCGGCGCGACCGGAGGGCCTAGTGGCGTAGGCCGTGCCGTCAACGAGTCGGTCATCCTCGCGTTCATGCTGCTCTTCGCGCTGAACTCGATCATTACTGCGCTGTACTTCCAATTCGTGCCACAGAGTGGGTTGTGATGAGCACAATTACCAATCTTGGATCGGCCTTTATCAGGTCGCGTCGCCGGAGCCTCGAGACGTCGGGCGACCAGCTGCTGTTCTACATCAAGGCACTGGCTTGGACGCCTCGTGTCTTGCGCAGCTACCGCCAGGAGATCGCGAAGACCCTGGCGGAGGTTGTCTTCGGGGTCGGCGCACTCTCGGTGATCGCCGGCACTGTCGGTGTCATCGCCTTCCTTTCCTTCTTCGCCGGTACCGAGGTTGGCCTCCAGGGCTACGCGTCACTGAGTCAGATCGGCGTTGCGAAGTTCACCGCATTCATATCGGCGTACTTCAACACCCGTGAGGTGGCTCCGCTGGTCTCTGGTATCGCCTTGGCGGCCACGGTCGGCTGCGGATACACCGCACGCCTCGGCACGATGCGGATCTCTGAGGAGATTGACGCACTCGAGGTGATGGGCGTGCCTTCGATCCCCTTCCTGGTGACCACCCGGATGGTCGCCGGTTTCGTCGCGGTCATCCCGCTCTACACCGTGGCGCTTCTGGCGTCATACCTCTCGCCACGATTGATCACCACGATGATCTACGGAGAGTCTGTGGGCACCTACGACCACTACTTCCTGCAGTTCCTGCCGCCAGTGGACATCTTGTGGTCTTTCGTCAAGCTGATCATCCTGGCCGTGGCGATCATCCTGATCCACTGCTACTTCGGCTTCACTGCCGACGGTGGTCCGGCCGGAGTCGGAGTGGCCGTCGGCCGCGCGATCCGTACATCGATCGTGACGATAGTCGTGATGAATTTCTTCCTCTCGTTCGCGATCTGGGGATCGACGACGACAGTGCGGATCACGGGATAAAGCCATGCTGACCAACATCTTCCATGACTCTCCACGCGAGCATCTGCGCCTGCAGTTCGCGGGGATCGTCTTCATTGCCTCGATGGCCATGCTGATCGCGCTGTCGATCGCGTTCTACGACAAGAAGTTCACCGCCAGCACCAATGTCACGGTGATGGCCGACCGCGCGGGCCTCCAGCTCGCTCGTTTCGGAGACGTCCGAGTGCACGGCGCCCTGGTGGGCCATGTCGCAAAGATCGAGAGCAATGGCCGGCAGGCTTTGATCACGGTGTCGCTTCGCCCGGCCGCAGCGCGGCACATTCCCGCCGATTCCAGGGTGCAGATCCTGCCCACAACCCTGTTCGGGCAGAACTACATGGAATTCGACCCCCCCGCTGGCGGGACGTCGGCGAGCCCGCTTCACGACGGCTCGGTCATCCCCGCGAACCGGGTGAAGACGAACGTCGATATTCAGAGCATCCTTGCCAACCTCTTCCCGCTCCTGCGCTCGATTCGCCCCGCTGAGCTGAACGCCACGCTCTACGCACTGGCGCACGCGCTGCAGGGCAAGGGGGACCAGCTCGGCGAAACTCTGGTCGGGCTGGATGACTACCTCAAGGACATAAATGTCGAGCTGCCTGCCCTGCGCACGGACCTGCAGCTCCTCTCGAAGGTGTCGAAGACCTACCAGCTGGCCACGCCCGACATCATCCGGCTCCTGAAGAACGCGACGGTGACCGCGCGCACCGTGACCCAGAAGAAGGATGACCTCGATCGGGCGCTCAGCAGCCTCACCGGCCTGGCTCACATCACCCGGATCACGCTCTCGGAGAACGAGAAGAAGCTGATCTCCCAAGTCCGTTCGGGCCGACCGCTGCTGGCGCTGCTCGACACCTACTCGTCCGAGTTGCCGTGTCTGTTGACCGGCCTCGACCGCCAGATCCCGAATGCTCAGGCCGTGTTCCGGGACAGCATCATCCATCAGACACTTGAGCTCGGCGCACCCCAGCGGACGGCATACACCGCCGCGGACGCGCCGGCGTTCGGCGAAGGCGGCCACGGACCGTGGTGCCTCGGGCTGCCTGACGACTATGACAAGCCCGCGCCCTTCCAGCCGTTGAAGGACGGGTCCAACAAGGACGAGCCGGACGGGGGGATCCAGTGAACGTTCGCGACACCACCTTCGTCCTCGCCGCGATCCGGCTCGGCATCTTCACCCTGGTCTCACTCGCGGTGACCAGTCTGCTGGTCGTCATCATGGGCGGTTTCGGTCTGGGGGCCCAGACCGAGTACAAGGCGATCTTCGACACTGCCTCAGAGCTGACTTCGGGTGACGACGTGAGGATCGGCGGCGTCGTTGTCGGCAAGGTCAAGGACGTCGAGTTCTACCACCGCAACCATGCCCTGGTCACATTCCAGGTCAAGAATGACGTTCCGCTCACCCGTGAATCACACGCCAACATCCAGTTCCTCAACCTCATCGGCGATCGCTACATGTCGCTGTCGCAGGGCAAACCGTCGGGACAACGGCTGGCAGCCGGCGCCACCATGGCGATGGACCACACAACTCCAGCACTCAACCTGACAGCGCTGTTCAACGGCTTCCAACCCCTGTTTGCCGCCCTGAGTCCGGATGAAGTCAACAAGCTTTCGCTCAACCTCGTGCGCGTCCTCCAGGGCGAGGGTGGAACCGTGCAGGAGCTGCTTGCCAACACTGCTTCGCTCACCAACACCCTGGCCGACCGCGATGAGCTCGTGGGTGAGGTCATCACCAACCTGAGCACGCTGATGGGCACGATCGACGACCACCATCAGCAGCTTGATGAACTGATCACGAGCATGCGGTCGTGGTTCGGCGACCTTGCCAAGGACCGGAAGGTGATCGGTTCATCGCTGACGAGCATCTCTCAGGTGTCCGCAGAGGTTGCCGACCTGCTGACGCGGGCACGCCCGCTGCTCAAGGCCGACGTCGCCCAGCTGCGTCGCCTGTTCACCATCCTCGCGAAGCCTGAGAACAAGGCCTACCTGGGCCACACTCTCGACCTGCTC
>JBDSQP010000542.1:0-10687 GCA_039929755.1 Aeromicrobium sp.
AGGTCCTCACCAGCACGATCGAGCAACGCCGTGAGATCGTCTCCGAAGCGCTTGCGGACTGGTCCGACATTGACCGCGAAGACCTCCGGGCGCAGCTCAATCGCCTCACCGACTCGTTCCAGAACACGGATCATTCATGACAACGACGCAACCCACATACCTCTCTCACCGCCAGATCCTCGTGGTTCTCAGCGGCCTCATGACCGGTATGTTCCTCGCCGCGCTCGACCAGAGCATTGTCGGCACCGCGCTACCCAGCATCACGTCCGATCTCAAAGGCCTAGACAAGCTCAGTTGGGTCGTCACGGCCTATCTGCTCAGCTCCACCGCCGCGACGCCGCTATGGGGCAAGATCTCGGACCTCTACGGCCGCCGGCTGATCTTCCAAACTGCGATCATCACCTTCCTCGTGGGGTCGTTCCTGTGTGGCTTTGCCAGGAATATCGAGGAACTCATCGCATTCCGCGCCGTCCAAGGCATCGGCGGCGGTGGCCTCATGGCTCTCGCGCTCGCCACGATCGGCGATATCGTTCCGCCCCGTGAACGTGGTCGATACATGGGGTACATGGGCGTCGTATTCGGCACGTCCAGCGTTCTCGGCCCCGTGCTGGGCGGCTTCTTCGCCGAAGGCCCCGGCTGGCAGTGGATCTTCTGGCTGAATATCCCGATCGGCATGGTTGCCCTCGTCGTCACATCGGTCGCACTCAAGCTTCCACATACGCGCCGGGAACACTCGATCGACTTCCTCGGAGCTGCGGTCCTGGTCGGATCGGTTTCCTCACTACTGCTCTACACGGCTTGGGCCGGACCCGACCACGGTTGGGATTCGGGGCTCGGCCTGAGCCTGATTATCGGCGCGATGGCCGGGACGGCGTTGTTCATATTCGTCGAGATGCGATCGAAGGAACCCATCCTGCCGATGCAATTGTTCTCCAACTCGATCTTCACGATCACGAACATCTTTGCCTCGCTCATGGGAATCGCCATGTTCGGCGCGATCATCTTCGTCCCGCTCTTCCTACAGATCGTCAACGGCATGTCGCCGACCCAATCCGGCCTCGGAATGGTTCCGATGATCATCGGCCTATTTTCCGCCTCGATCCCTTCCGGCCACAGGGTCAGCAAGACCGGCCGCTACAAGATTTTTCCGATCGTCAGTTCAATCACGGTACTCGGCGCCATCTTGCTTCTGGCGAGCCTCGACGCCCACAGTCCGTATTGGCGCGTCGGCATCGGCACGTATGCCCTCGGCTTCGGCCTAGGCCTCACGATGCAACTGCTCACCCTGATCGTTCAGAACTCGGTCGACCCTCGTTACATGGGTATCGCCACGAGCACCGTCACTTTTTTCCGCAACCTCGGCGGCGCCTTTGGCACGGCGCTGTTCGGCGCCATCCTCAACACGCGCCTCGCGTCGCATCTCGCCGACTCCCTCGGCTCGTCCGTGGCGGGCTCGGGCAAGATCGACACCCGGGATGTCTCTGCAATTCACCATTTGTCCCAGCCCGTCCAGGGCAAGGTCATCGAGGCTTTCGCCGACTCGCTGCACGACGTCTTCCTGACGGCATTGCCCGTGGTTGCGCTCGCGTTTTTCTTTTCGTTGTTCATCAAGGAGATCCCGTTGCGCACGCGTGCTGAGGCCCAGATAGCCACCCCGGCCGAGTAGGGCTGAGTCCCCACTTCTCCCGCGCGATTTGTTCCGCCAGCAACCTATGGCGCTTGCCTTTGGGTTGCTGACGCATCAAATCTCGGGGGCTAGGCGAACCACTTGACCCACATGGCATTCATTTGCGGCGGCGTCCCCTGATAGCCCCGGTCGCTCAGCGCATTGAAGACTCGCCATGGAACTAGGCGCGCACTCCTGAGATCCTGCGAAGTGACGACTATGACGCGCCAACCCTCCGCTTCGAGTGTTTCGCGCCTGGATCGATCCTTCTGCCGCTGTTTACCGTTGCGTTCGTGCTCCCAGCCGTCGTATTCGACGAGAACCTTGAAACGGAAATAGATCATGTCGCCTCGCGCCAAAAAGTGTCCCCTCCCGTCAAGGATGTTCCTGTTGCATTCGGGCTCGGGCAAGCGGGCGAAAACGATCATGAGACGCACAAAAGTCTCCATTGGAGACTCGACTCGCTCGCGAACGTGAACGAGAATCCGGCGAGTCCGGCGAACGCCGTCGAGATGCCGAACGCGGGCGTACGACCACAGAGTTTCCAGTGTGGTGAAGTGCTTGTTGATCAGATGTTCTGCAGCCTGGACGAGTTCGACAAAGTTCAGAATCGTGGCGCAATCGACGATGGTACGGTCCGGTCCCAGCACCGGTAGATATTCGATTACTCGGGGTGAAAGCCGGCCGCGACGACGATGTGTCACAACTTCGGGCAAGCGCGTGCACAATCCGGAATTGGTCGAGAAATGCAGTGGCGTTTGGGCGCGACACACAAAACCGTACAGACGCAATGCTGTCAGATGGCTAACGGCAGAATCGGCCGGAAGAATGAGCAGCGCCGCCCTGAGCCATACAACTAAGGTGAGTTCCGTTCCGGCAACCACATAGACATTCGGAAACAGCCGCCGAAAGCGCGTCCGCTGCAACATCCGGGGTGTCACTCCGGCTCCGATGGCCTGCTGTGAGGTAAACGGCCTGTCACTCAAGGCTTCGGGAATGGCGTTCAGTCGCGGCATCCGTCCAGACTCCGCCGTCGGCGGCTCGAGCTATTTACGGACGACCCGCGTTGTGGAAACCCTGGTGGTCACACAGACCTGTGCACAATCACGCGCGCAAGATTTGTCCCTCCAGCAACCTAAGACATCAGGCTTTGGGTTGCTGACGCATCAAATCGGGAAGGTCAGGCAGGTTCGGGCTCGGGACTCTCGTCCAGAATTTCCTGTTGGCCGGCCAATTCTGCGAGATGGCGTACGACCCCGTTGAGGCAAGCGGCGAGGGGAACCGCGATCAGCGCACCGACAATGCCTGCCACGATCACTCCTGCGGCAATCGCGATGATGATCGCCAGCGGATGCACAGCAACGAGCCTGCCCATCAGGAACGGCTGAAGGACATGTGACTCGAACTGCTGAACGATGACGACCGCGATCAGCATGAACAGCGCGGTCCACGGTCCTTGGGCAACGAGGGCGACAAGCACCGCCACCATGCCCGACAGCAGCGCACCGATGATCGGGATGAATGCACCGAGGAACACCAAGACGCCGATGGCGAGGGTGAGCGGAACCCCGAGCACCCAGGCAGCAAACGCGACGCCCATGGCGTCGGTCAACGCAACCAAAACCGTTGCGCGCACGAACGCGGTCAAAGAAATCCAGGCGGTATGTCCCGCGGAGTTGACCCGTTCGCGAGCGGCACGGGGAAACAGAATGACAATCCAGGCCCAGATGCGTTCGCCTTCATACAGGAAGAAGAAGGCAGAGAACAACGCAATGAAGAAGCCGGCGACGATGTGGGTGACCGTGGATCCGACTTCGGAGATCCGGGTGAAGATTGAGGTATCGCTTGAGGAAATGGTGTTCTTGGCCTGATCGATCCACTCCTGGATCTGGGCGTCGGAGATGCCGAGCGGACCGGTGTTGAGCCACTCCTGAACCTGCGTGATCCCCTGGACGACATTGGCCTTGAGGTCAGTGAACTGCGTCGACAACTGTTGACCGACGAGAGTCAACATCCCGAAGAAGACAATCAGCATGACGATGACGACGACGAATGTCGCCAGCAAGCGCGGGAACTTGTGCGCGACAAGGAAGTCGACAGCACTGACGGCCAACGCGGTTCCCAGCAAGGCGACGGCGACCGGAATCGTGACTTCGGAGAAATAACGCAACAGCCAGATGCCCACGGCACCGGCTCCGGCGATCACCATAAGTCGCCACGCCCATGACGCCGCGATCTCCACTCCAATGGGCACTTGATGCCGTTCAGTCACGCATTCCACCACCTTTGGCATGAGCCTAACGGGAATGCCGGCTCGCTCAATCACGTTGTCACGTTCGTGTCCTCACGTAGTGTTGAGGCGAAAGGTGGCCCCGATGATTTTCAACCGTTCCAAGACCGAATTGCCCGACAGCACGACCGCGTTGCCGGGTCATCCAACTCGGCCGTTCAGCGTCGAAGGAAAGCACTTGGTGCTCGGCAATCCAGTCGAAACCGACGCCCCCGAAGGTTTCGAAGTAGCCGTCATCGGCCTCGGCTGCTTCTGGGGCGAAGAGCAGACGTTCTGGCAACTCCCGGGCGTGTGGTCGACCTCGGTCGGCTATGCCGGCGGAGTCACGCCCAACCCCACCTATGAAGAGGTATGCAGCGGTCGCACCGGTCACGCCGAAGTCGTCCGGATCATCTTCGATCCGGCCAAGTTGAGCTATGCCGATCTGCTCAAGGAGTTCTGGGAGAACCACGATCCGACCCAAGGCATGGGCCAGGGAAACGACCGCGGCACCCAGTATCGCTCAATCATCCTGACGACGACTCCTGACCAGCAGGCCGAGGCCGAGGCGTCACGTGACCACTACCAAAAGCAGGTCAGCGCACGAGGTCTCGGAGAGATCACCACGTCGATCCTGCCGCTCAAGGACTACTACTACGCCGAGACCTATCACCAGCAGTACTTGGTTAAGAACCCCGGCGGCTACTGCCCTCTGCACGCGACGGGCATCAGCTACGACGGCTGAATCAGGGTTTTGCGTCGCACCAGAGTCCGGCAATCACGTTCCGAGACTACGACTACCTTTTGTTGCGGGAGCCTTCTGCCATTTGCTTGCCGAGCTTGTCGCCGCCGCCGGCCTTCTGGATCCGCGCATTGATGGTCGGAAAGACCGAACCGAAACGGGCGCCAGCCCGGAGCTCAGCGGGAGCGACGACTACTTCGGCCTTGTTCTTCCTGATCGCCTTGACGACGCCATTCGCGACCTGCTGCGGGGTCGACGTGCGTACACCCGTCGGGAGCGTTCCACCAGACTCCACAAACATGCCGGCATCGCGGATGAAACCCGGCTCGACGACGGAAACTCCGACGCCCTTGCCCTCAAGGTCAAGGCGAAAGCCGAGGCCAAAGCCGCGGATGCCGAACTTCGTCGCGTTGTAGAGCGAAGCCTGCGGCGACGGTGTGATGCCAGAGACCGAACCGATCATGACGATGTGCCCGCGCTTGCGCCCGGCCATCGCTAGCGCGGAGCTTCGCGCCATCAGGATCGGCGCCTGGAGATTGACAGTCAGCGCACGATCGATCTGCTCGGGAGTGAATTCCAGAACATCCCCCGAAGCCGGCAGTGCGGCGTTGGCAACGAGGATGTCGATGGCGCCGGCTTCGGCCATCAGCCGATCGACATCGGCGAGATCTGCCAGATCAGCAGCGATGGCGACGGCGCCGAGCTCCTTGGCGAGCGGCTCAAGAACATCAAGTCGACGCCCGCTGAGGACGAGTTCGACACCTTCGGCCGCGAGAGCCCTGGCAATGGCTTGCCCGATTCCTCCGGTCGCGCCGGTGACGAGGGCGCGTGAACCTTTGAATTCAAAACGTGTCATGAGTGAGATTCCTTAATTGGTCGGTGGTGAGGGTTAGCGTCGGAACATGGAACAACGACTCAGTCTGGTGACGCTCGGCGTCGCCGACCTTGCCCGTGCCCGCGCCTTCTATGAAGACGGGCTCGGCTGGACAAAAGGAAACTCCGAAGAAGAGGTCGCGTTCTACCAGCTCAACGGGCTGGTCTTCGCACTCTGGACCCGGGCCGATCTCGCCGAAGACGCCAACATCACCGACACAGGCGCGACGTTCAGCGGTATGGCGCTGGCCTTCAACACCCGCAGCCAAGACGAGGTGGACGAACTTCTCGCTCAGGCCAAGACGGCCGGCGGCACGATCCTCAAGCCCGCCCAAGAAGTCTTCTGGGGCGGCTATTCCGGCTATTTCGCCGACCCTGACGGACATGCCTGGGAGGTCGCCTGGAATCCCGGCTGGGCCATCGACGAGACCGGGCACATCTCGCTTTCTGGCTCCTGATCGGCTGGCTCGCGTAGCGTCAGCGTCAGGTGGAAGTCCTGTGGCATCAACGTGAGCCGCTCGCTGATCCTGAGTTGGTAGTCCGGATCTCCGGCGATGTCATAGCGGTGAAGCATTCGGGCCAGGACCAGGATCGACTCGTGCAGGGCAAACTGCCGACCGATGCAGGACCGCTCTCCGGTGCCGAACGGTTTGTAGGTCTGCGGCATACGCCCCCGCGAGTTCTCGGGCATGAACCGATCGGGGTTGAATTCGTCGGCATCCGCGCCCCATACGGCTTTGTCGCGATGGATCATCGGCAGGATCACGATCGCCCAGTCCTCCGGCCGCATCACATACTTGCCGCCGATCGTGGTCTCTTCGCGCGGGCTGCGTGTGAACGCGGGCGCCGTCGGCCACAACCTCAGACCCTCGTCGAGGACCCTGCGCAAGTAGCGGAATTTGGCGACCTGCTCGAATGTCGGCTCTGCGTCGGGGTCGCTGCCGAGGATCGCATCCGTCTCGGCCTGCACCTTCGCGAGTGCCTCGGGATCACGCGCGAGGTAGTAGAGAGCGAACGACAACGCGCCGGATGTCGTCTCGTGGCCGGCGACCAGGAACGTCAGAATCTGGTGACGAATGTTGACGTCGTCGAGGCGCGCACCGGTCTCCGGATGGGGCGTGTTCAGCATGATGCCCAGCAAGTCGTGATCATCGCCGGCAGGACCCGCGCGCCGCTCGGCAATGATGCCGTCGATGAGCGAGTCCACATAGGCCTGATGGTGGGCGTTCTTCTTGTCGATTCGCTTCGAAAGCATCGCCGCGCCGGGCATCGCGCTCAGTGAGCCCTTACGCTGGCCCGCCTTGAGCGCCGCGATCATCGCCGGAATGAAGGGGTGTGGCTCGGACCGTGAGAACGAACCGAAGTCGTGGCTGAATGCCGTACGACTGATCGTCTCCATCGTCAGTTTCGTCATGTCGGCCGAGACATCGACGATCCCCTGCCCCTGATCCCAGTTGTCAAAAAGTTCCTGAGCGGTCTCGAGCATCACCGGGTGATAGCGCTGCATTGCGGCTTTGGTGAAGGCCGGACGAAGCAGATCGTGCGCCAGCGACCAATTGGTCTCGTCGTTGTAGGCGGTGAACAGGCCCTCGCCCACGAACTCACGCAGCGCGATCAAGGCCGGCGACAGTGCCTTCTCAAACCGCGACTCATCGGCGAGTTCGGCGGCCAACTCGGCGCCGCTGACAAAGACGAACTTCTGGTCGAAGATCTTGAGTTCGAAGATCGGTCCGAGCTCACCCGCGCGCTCCATCGTGCTCTGTAATGGGGTCTCGCGGTCCGCGCCGAAGATGTCGCCGACAACCGGCCGGCGTCCGGGAGGGTGCGGGAATGTCGTACCGGACCAGTCGTTTCGCACGATGGCTCCTTATTGGAAGTCAATTCAGTATCTCAAGCCTACGTCGTGTTGAACCAATGTCAAGTAGTCTGTTGTCATGGCCACACGCACGCGCTTGAGTCGTGAAGACCGCAGCGACCAATTGCTCGACCTCGGGGCTGAGCTCTTTGCCAGCCGATCCTACGAAGACGTCCATATCGAAGAGATCGCCGAACTCGCCGAGGTCTCTCGCGGGCTGCTGTATCACTACTATCCGACCAAGCGCGCCTTCTTCGCCGCGCTCGTACGCCGCGAGGCCGCGCGAATGATCGAGCTCACCCAGCCCGATCCGTCACTTGGCGTCGTCGAGCAATTGAGTTTCGGCATCGAGGCCTATCTCAGGCACTGCAAAGAACACGCTCAGGGAGTCAAGGTCGTCTACAGCGGCTGGGGTTCGGTCGACCCCGAGGTTCGGCAGATCATTCACGGCGACCTGCGGATTCAGGAAGATCGCATCGTTGCTGCCGTCAGCCCCGACAAGCCGGCAACCCGATTTCTCCGGATCGGCGTGCGCGGCTGGCTCGCATTCACCCGTTCGGCTTGCCACGACTGGCTCGACTCCGATGACATCCCCCTGGAAGACGTCCGCGACATGTGCACGCATGCACTTGTCGCAACCTTGCTGGCCCTGCCGGAAGACTCGCGACCTTCAGCCCTTGTTGAGCTCGTGGGTGGCGATCTTTCCCGCTAGCTCCTTCGCCGCAACGAGGATCGCTTCGCGAAACGCGGCCACGTGTTCGGCCGGATGCATGAGGCGATCGTCCGGACCGTAGTCGCTGCCCGGCACGACGATCTGGACGCCGCCCTCGACCGGATCGGCATGGATGTAGTGCAACACCTCGGTCAACTGGGCATTGCACTTCGGACCACCGCGACTGCCGTAACTGATAACCAGGAACGGCTTGTCGCGCCATTCGGCATACAAGAAGTCGATGGCAGTTTTGACCGAGGCCGGATATCCGCCGTTGTATTGCGGCGTAATCACGATGACGGCATCGCTCTCGGTGATCGTCTTGCTCCAGGCTCGCGTATGGGCGTGCGCGTAGTTCCCGTCCGACGGCTGGCGTGGTTCATCAAGGAATGGCAGACCGAGCCTGCGCAGATCGACGACATTGACCGGCGCCCCGAGAGACTCCTCGAGCAGAGGCACGATGTGCTGGGCGAGCTGATCGCCAACGCGGACGGGACGGGTGCTGCCGACGATCACAAGAACCATGGCGACATTCTGACACCCCAGCTCAGAGTCCGCCGACTCGCTTCCCGAGACGAGCAAAGATGCCCTGATAACGCGAGCCGGTCAGGCGCACGAACGAGTCGAGCACAACCGCATCGGCTCCGATGAGCACACGAGGACGCCCCTTTTCGACGCCCTTGAGGATCACGTTGGCGGCCTTCTCGGGCGACGTACGCGCCATCTTGTCGAAGGCTTTGGAGAGGTCATCGTGACTGCGACCCTCGGCCTGAGTGGCATTGCGAGCGATATTGGTCTTGATGCCACCGGGATGCACGCACGTCACCTTGACCGGCCGCTTGGCGATCAGCATCTCCTGGCGTAGCGACTCGGTGAATCCCCGAACGGCGAACTTGGCCGCGTTGTAGGCACCTTGTGAAGGCATGCTGAAGATGCCGAAGATGCTCGAGACATTGATGACATGGCCGTCACCGGAGGCGATCAATTGCGGAAGGAATGCCTTGGTGCCGTTGACGACTCCCCAGAAGTCGACGTCCATGACCCGGTCGATGTCCTTGAACTCGGACTCCTCGAGCGTGCCCGTGAAAGCGATTCCGGCATTGTTGAAAATCATGTTGGCGTTGCCAAAATGAGCTTTGACCACCTCGGCATAGTTCAGGAAAGCTTCACGCTCGGCGACGTTGAGGACATCGCTCTTGACGTCTCCACGAAGGGCCAGTGCCAGCTCTGTGGTTTCGGCGAGGCCTTCCCTGTCCCAGTCCGAGATGGCAACCTTCGCGCCCCGGCGAACGAGTTCAAGAGTCAGGGCGCGACCGATTCCCGAGCCGGCTCCAGTGACTACAGCGACCTTGTTGGCGTAGTAAGACATACGTCATTCCTTTTCACGATGTGACCACTCGTCCAGATACCGACGGTATCCGGCGGGATACTCACGGTATCTGAAATACGTCAAGTGCGCCAGACCCGGTTCAAAAATCAGGGCTGACCGGCCGCTCGGCGACGCCTCGGCGTCAATCGGACGTTAGGTAGATTCGGAGCCGGAATGACCTGGCCTCCATGGCCGGCAACCGAGCCAAATCGTTCGCTGCCCCGCTCCCAGTCGGCGCGCGCCTCCGCAATTTCGTCATGCGTGCGCCCAATGAAGTTCCACCACATCACGAGTTCTTCTTCGAATGGTTCGCCGCCGACCAGCAGCAGCTTGGCATCGGTTTGGGCGGTGATTGAGATGTGGGTTCGGCCCGGGCTCATGTAGAGCATCTGAGTTCGCGACAGACCGAGTGAGTTGACCGAAACATTGCCTTCCAGAATCATGACCGCGTGCTCGAATGCTTCATCGACGACAAGTTGCGAAGAGCCCTTGCGGACGGTGAGTTCGGCCCCGACCATCGGCGAGTAGATCGTCGCCGGCGATGTCGCGCCATCCAGTGAGCCCATGAAGACTGTTGCACTCAAATTCGGCTTCTCGACCACCGGAAGGTCGGCGTGGTTTTCGAACCCGGCGGGACCATGACGACGATCCTCGGGAAGTGCTACCCACAATTGCAATCCCTGAATCGGGCCGCCTCTTTCTTCGCCGAGCCCAGCTTTGACGTCGAATTCGGAATGCGAGACTCCGCGACCCGCAGTCATGAGATTGAGCTCGCCCGGCTTGAGGACGATGTCGCTGCCCAGATTGTCTTTGTGCCGGATCTCCCCGAGCATCGGCCAGGTCACGGTCTGAAGACCCGTATGGGGATGAGGCAATACGTGCATGCCGTCGTAGCTGGGGCCGAAATAGTCGACAAAGCACCATGCTCCGACGGTGGGCAGGTCGCGATGGGGAAGGGTTCGATGCACCGTTATGCCCCGAACGCCGCCCAGTGGGACTTCCCTGCTGGGCAGCAAGAGATCTGACCAGGTCATGCCAAAAGAGTACTTCTCAAACGATCCGTCAGATCGGACTCGGCCCCAGCTTCTGCAAGCCAGCCCTCGGCGCCGCCGTCGTACTCATCCCAGAAATCGATGATCCCCTCGATGGCGGCGACGGGTACGGCGAGGTAGTCGTTCGGTAGTTTGCGGCCGTGATCCAT
>JBDSQP010000543.1:0-3584 GCA_039929755.1 Aeromicrobium sp.
TAGTGCGGACGGGCGAACCGCCCACACCGTCAAAATGCGCCGGGGCCCGAAAGCGCAGCGAACGACCCAGATGTTCGCTAGGTTGGCCCGATTATGGAGACTGCACAGCCCGATGAGGCTCACAACACCGAAACACTGCAACTCCGGTTCGTTGGCGAGGACATCGACGGAAACGACCTCCACGAACTGCGCGCGGCTCACGTCGCCGAGGTACTTCAAGGAATTGTCGAACTCGCTAGCGACTTCGATAAGTCCGGAGCTTTCGGTGATGGCCCCCCAACTGAAGTCCTTGTGCGACCGCCGACGGAAGGGTCGTTCACCATCGAGGTGATCAAGCTGCTGCATGAGCACGGCGGCACCTTCGTTACCGCGACGGGCGTATCGACACCGCCGACAATGAGTTCAGTATTCTGGTGGGCCACTAAGTCGATGCGGGCAGATGTGAAGGACTTCGGCTACCTGGACAACGGCAACGTCAAGGTCGTTTGGCAAGACGACACCGTTGACGAGATTCCGGTCGCGGCCTGGCAGGAACTGAACAAGCGAAAGCGCCGTCGTAAAAAGCAACTCCGGCGGATCATGGCGCCTCTCAGTGACGAAAAAGTCACAGCCCTGCAGGTGTCCGATGAAACCGTCCTAGCGGCCAAAGCAGAGGCCGCCACTCCCGACTCCTTCACACTTGAGCGGCTCGACTACCACGCCGCGAAGCCGGAAGACGAGATCGAAGAGAGTCGCAACATCTTCGAAATCGAGGCCCAGATGTCAGCGATCGACTTCGAGGACCCCGAGAAATGGCGCGTGAAGGCAAAGGATCGATCAGCGCGACTCGCTACTCTTGAGGATACGGCGTTCCTGGGACGCGTAGACCAGGGCCTCGCGATCCACAAGCGTGACATCTTCAGACTCAAGATCCGGGAGGACCTAGTCAAAAAGAATGGTCGCTCTCGACGCAAGTGGACGGTACTACAGGTTCTCGATCACAGAAGGAGCGTGGGTGACGACGACACATAGCCACCACCCTCGAGCGCGCCGGCGAGTTGATGTCGCAAGTCTTCTTCTGATGCTGTGTGGGCTCGCGTTCGGGGCACTGGCCTACTGGCTCATCCAAGACCATGGATTCAACCCAATCTGTATCGCTCCCGCGATCGTCGCAATGACTCTTGGCGCTACTCACCTTACGAATTGGGAAGCGCCTCGACGCTAGTCCGATAGCGGCGATTCCCACGCGCCATGACCCTCAACGGTCCCTTGCCAGAGGGCTGTCCAAAATTTTGTGTAAGTGGCAGTACAAGATCGCTCCAGAAGGGTTGGCGCAGATCCATTACGCTTGGACTCGATACCGCCGCGGTCGACGAGTCTCAGTTTGGCGAAGGATCGTCGGTTCATGTGCGGATGCCCGTTCTGGGCCACCGACCTGGCCTGGCAACAGGATGACCGACTGTCTCAATGGTCACCACAAGTTCTAGTGCGGCTCCCAGTAGCCACCTGCGCGGTCGAATCGCTCCCATTGAGCATCACTCTTTGGCTCAATAGGCTGCGCCGTATTGTTGCGGGCGGTGACCAACCAGGTGACTTCACGGAGGTCTTCGGTGATAATCACTTCGTTGCCTAGCTGCCAGCCAGCCCGATCGGTCGCATCAAGCCCAGCCTTGTGAAATTGACCTAGGCAAGAGCATTCACATTTCTCGCGCTTGGCGTTACGGCATTGCCATGTACAGGCCACGGTTGTCTTGTGTGTCCTCGTCACCATGACACCACCGAATCTCAACACACAGGCGTCTATGACCACCTCGAACCAGGTGTAGGGGATCTTCCATGCGTTGCGTGATGGATTCCAAGTACCTTTGGTCCAGCCTGTGTACGTGGACAGCCATTGACGATTGTCCTCCGCGCCGAAGGACGGTGTCTCAAGCCATACGCCTTCCGCATCGAAGACGATTTGCGGAATTTGATTTGACTGAGACATGCGGACTGCTAGTTGGTGAGATCGACGACCGTCGCTCCATCTGCGGCCCGCTGCACGGCGTCGGCGCCATCGAATGCGCCGGACTTGGTCGAGTATCCCTCTCCGACCGCAACGATCTCCCCATTTCCCGCTTTGAGGCGGAAGCGAAACTCCCTAGCCTTGTCTTCGTAAATCTCGAACTTGCCTGCCATCTCACACACTCCCACTAGCTGGAAACTGCATCTCACTAGGAACGTAGTGGGTCAGAGTCCATTTGCCAACGGGGACCAAACGCCCGCTTGTTCAATACCTCTACGCCTTGAACCGGGGGCAATGAAGGCGCGTCTCTTTGACCTCCGCTAGCCACCACAGAGCTGAGTCAAGCCAGGGATTGGAGATCTGAGACAAGTTTCTGCATTCTGGAGTTGCGCATTCGCGCGATCATTTGATGCCGGTCGGGCGATGCTCATCGTCGAAGAGGCCGAGGATATCTTGCGCAAGCCAGTATCTGGACCCGCCTCGGCCTCGCGTGACGAAAGGTACGAGCCACGACCGACGTTCTAACCCCCGGATTAGGTTTAAGGCACCCTGATTGGAAACGCGCATATGATCTTGGACCTGCCGAGCTGAGACGATCGGATTCTCGAACAGCATGTCAACGAGTTCTGGCGCTCGACTGCGGCTGCCGGAGAGCCCAGTTCTGTACGTTTCGCGAAGGTCTAGCAGTTCCATCGCTCGCTTGACGCCGTCATTTGCTTGGACGTGCACAGCTGTGAGGAAGAACTGAAGCCATTCTTGGATTGCGCCCTTTTGTCGGACCGCCTGAAGGCGGTCGTAGTACTCAATTCGGCGTGATGCGAAGTAGGAGCTTACGTAAAGCAGTGGGGCTGAGAGTGCTTGTTCCTCTTCGAGGATCATTTGAATCAGGATGCGCCCTACCCGTCCGTTACCGTCGATGAACGGATGGATGGTTAGGAACTGATAGTGCAGCAACGCAATCCGAACGAGTAGTGGAAGCCGCGGGGGGTTGTGATGCCATTCGATCCAGTCGGCCATGAGACGTTCGATCTCTGTTTCGGGTGGGGGCACGAATGCCGCAGCCTCAGGCCCCCCCGTGGGCGAGCCCACCCAAACAGTTCCGGTACGCCATTCGCCAGCGAAGTCCGGATGGCCGGCATTGCGCATTAGCCGTTGATGAACATTTCGAAGTCCGTTGAGGCTTAGTTGCTTTTCCCCAACCGAATCAAGACCGACCGATAGTGCGGTCGTGTAGGCCTCGATCGCACGCACGTCCTCTACGAAGTCACGCGCCTTGCCGGCTTCGGATTCATACATCTCTGCCAAAGTCGCGTGCGTGCCCTCAATCCTAGAGCTGGCGACTGCTTCGCGTGCTGCATACGGCCGCGCAATGATGTCGGGATTTTTCAGGAGCTGTGCGATCCCATCGAGTCTTCCGATCGCAGCGTCCGCATGTGAAAGCGCGATGAGCGTTTCGTCGTCGAGAGCCAAGTGTCTGGGAAGTGGATTGGGCTCAAACCACTGAATTCCGTCCGAACGAGTGTGAACCGTCCCGAACTCCGCACTTTCAAAGTCTGATGCTCGCATTAACCAAATGTACAACAAAACCTCTGTTATACTT
>JBDSQP010000544.1:0-3806 GCA_039929755.1 Aeromicrobium sp.
GATCGACGAAATCATCCTTTCGATCCGACGTGCAGGAGCCGACATCGTGCTCACCTATTGGGCCGCCGAGGTTGCTTCCCGCCTCGGCTGACAGCACGCTCAACGCCTTCACAACAACGCGAAAGACCCGGTCCCCATACGGGAACCGGGTCTGATCGTGGTTGTTTACTTCAACAAGTTGGTGATGCAGTTCGTCAGGGCCGCCACGTTCACGGCAGAGATGCCGTCAGCGAGACACTTACTCTTGGCCTCGGCCCAGGTGAGTGTGGAGCTGCCGCCGGTGGACCCGGTCGAGCCGCCGGTGGACCCGGTCGTGGAGCCGGTCAGGTCTCCGACCACGCCTGTGACCAGTCCAGTGAGGCTGCCATCCGGGCTCGGGGTTCCGCCGGTGCCACCTGTTCCGCCGGTGCCACCTGTACCGCCGGTGCCACCAGTTCCGCCGGTGCCACCAGTTCCGCCGGTGCCACCTCCGTTGGCCTTGTCTTCGTCCTTCTTGGCATTGTCGCGTTGTGCCGGCGTCAGCGTCTGGTCGTAGGACTTGCTGGTCAGGACCGACGACGTGGTGTAGCCGTTGGGCGACTGGGTGAAGTCACCCTTGGCGTATGCGGCGGCGATCTTGAGAACGAGGTCGACATACGAGCTGGAGTGGTTGTAACGCATGACCGCCGCCGAGGCCCCGGGCTTCGTGCTGAGGTCTCCGGTGCCTGCACAGAGGTAGACGCCACTGGCTGCTGCCGCGTCGTCAACGTCCTGCGGGTTCTTCTTGCTGTCACCGTCAGCGTCGACGGCGACGGACTTCCAGGTGCCGGGGAGGAATTGCATGGGCCCGACGGCACGGTCGTAGACCGCATCCCGGTCGAGGTTGCCATTGTCGGTGTCGGAAACCTTGGCCGTGTTGTTGGCGCCAGTGAGCGGAACACCGTAGATGCCGGGAGTCGAAACGCCGTCTGCGTTGACCGAGTTGCCGTTGCTGCGTCCGTGGTTGGACTCGACGCGACCGATTGCGGCGATCAGAGTCCAGGGGAGCTTGCAGGCCGGGTCGGCCTTGTTGAGCAAGGTTTCAGCGCGACGGTAGGCCAGAAGCGAGGCCGCAGGGATGCCATTGGTCGAAAGCGTCGACAGCGTGCCGTCGGCGCCTGCCTTGCTGTCGATGCCAAGTCCATCCTGGACGCTCGCAGGCTGTTCGAAGGGGGTGGAGGGTACGTCTGGGATGCCTGTGCTGTTGATGCCACTGGCGGCCGTTGCGAGACCCGTGTTGGTGATTGCCGCGCCCCATGCACCGACGAGAACCGCCATTGGTACGAGTGCGCTGGCCTTCTGCCAACGAGTGAGCTGGTGTGCGCCCATGAATTGCCCTCCACTGATGGCGATGAATCTGCCGCCGATAAGTAACCCGATGTTACAGGTGTACGGCGCGGGCCGACAACTGAACGTCGAAATACTCAACGAATTGAGGGCGACATTGTTACGGGGCGGCTATGCGCGAGTCAACCCGGTTTTCCCATCGGGGAGAATGATGGGTGTGACTCTCGACGATTCGGCCGCTCCCGCCTCTCAGGCATTGTTCGCCAGGGCCAGGGCGGTCTCGCCCGGAGGCGTCAATTCACCGGTTCGCGCATTTCGTGCTGTGGGCGGCACGCCGCGGTTCATGGCGAGCGGCAAAGGTGCCTTCCTCACTGACGTCGACGGCAATCGCTATGTCGATCTGGTCGGCTCCTGGGGACCCATGCTTCTCGGCCACGCACACCCCGAAGTCATCGCCGCAGTCACCGCGGCTGTCGCTCGCGGTACGTCTTTCGGCACCCCGAGTGAGCCCGAGGTCCTTCTGGCTGAAGAGATCGTGGAGCGGACGCCGGTGGACGAGGTTCGCCTCGTGTCCTCGGGCACGGAAGCCACGATGTCGGCCATACGCCTTGCACGCGGATTCACCGGGCGTGACCTCATCATCAAATTCGCCGGTTGCTATCACGGTCATGTCGATGCGCTTCTCGCCGAAGCAGGTTCAGGACTGGTCACGCTTGGCCTCCCCGGCACCCCTGGAGTCCCCGCCGAAGTTGCGGCCGCGACCCTTGTCCTTCCTTATAACGATCGCGCCGCCGTCGAAGCGGCCTTTGCCGAGTACGGCGACCGGGTTGCCTGCCTCATCACCGAGGCTGCCGCAGGCAACATGGGCACCGTCTCGCCGTTGCCGGGGTTCAACGCTTTCCTCGCCGAGACCTGCCGAAACAACGGCGCTCTGTTCATCAGCGACGAAGTGATGACCGGATTCAGGATCAGCCGTTCGGGCCATTGGGGCATTGATGGTGCCGCCGAGGGTTGGACGCCGGACCTGCTCACCTTCGGCAAGGTCATGGGTGGCGGGTTCCCGGCGGCAGCCTTCGGTGGTCGCAAGGACGTCATGGAAATGCTTGCCCCTGTGGGCCCGGTCTATCAAGCCGGGACACTTTCGGGCAATCCTGTTGCGACAACCGCCGGCTACACGACACTGCGGCTCGCTACCGACGAGGTCTACGCCGGGCTGGACCATACGGCTGACCGGATCGGGAACATGGTGCGAGAGTCCCTGAACGCCGAAGGTGTCGAGCACATCGTCCAGGGGGCCGGCAATCTGTTCAGCATCTTCTGGGGCGTGAGCGAGACTGTCACCAATTTCGCCGAAGCCCAGGAACAAGAAGCTTGGCGGTATCGCGCGTTCTTCCACACGATGCTCGATGCCGGCGTCTACCTCCCACCGAGCGCTTTTGAGTCATGGTTCGTATCAGCAGCCATCGACGACCAGGCACTCAATATCATTGCCGAAGCCCTTCCGGCCGCAGCCAAAGCGGCGGCGCAAGCAAGTCCAGAAGAGTCTCTACCGAATGAGTCTCTACCGAATGACCAAGGCGGCCCTTCATGACTGAAAAGACGATCGTGCATTTGATGCGGCACGGCGAGGTCCACAACCCGTCCGGCGTCCTCTACGGCCGCCTGGCGGACTATCACCTCTCCGACCTCGGGGTGCAGATGGCCGAACGGGTCGCCGAATCGTTGACCGGACGCGACATCACCTACCTGGTGGCCTCACCGCTGGAGCGTGCCCAGGAAACGGCTGAGCCCTCCGCCAAGGCCCTCAAGCTCGAGATCAATACCGATCCGCGTGTCATCGAGGCCGGCAACCAGTTCGAGGGCAAGACCTTCGGCGTCGGTGACGGTGCGCTCAAGCGTCCCCAGAACTGGTGGCTGCTCCGCAACCCGTTTCGACCCTCTTGGGGAGAGCCGTACGTCGAGATCGCCGCACGTATGCAAGCAGCGATCGCCGACGCTCGAGATGCCGCCCGCGGACACGAAGCGCTCATCGTGTCGCACCAGCTGCCCGTGTGGACGGCGCGTCAGGCGCTTGAAGGCCACCGTTACTTCCACGACCCCCGCAATCGTGAGTGCTCCCTTGCCAGCCTGACTTCGGTGACATTCGAGGACGACCGATTCGTATCGTTGTCCTACACAGAACCGGCGGGCGACCTCATACCCGAAGCATTGCGAAAGAAGTTCGTCGGCGGAGCATGAGGTCCCTTCCCGTTTCGTTGGCGCCCCGCCTCCTGATGGCTGCGAGCCTTGTCCTGCTCGCGGCCGGTTGCGGTGGTCCCAAAACTGACGGGACGACGGGTGGATACGTCACTGGCGACAAGGGGAATCTGATCACCGTCGTCAAGCCGGCGGACCGAAAAGAAGCGCCGGTCATCGCCGGCAAAACCTTGCTCGGCGACCCAATCTCGACCGAGGACTTCAAGCACAAGACGATTGTGGTCAACCTCTGGGGTTCGTGGTGC